>NZ_JAMYVK010000002.1:0-269245 GCF_040323975.1 Mesorhizobium sp. M0019
CGGGATCGGCCGAAACTTCCCCAACTTCGTCATCCTTGGGCGAAGCAGGAGCGAAGCGCCGTCGCGGAGACCCTGGGATCCATGCGGTAACCTTAGCCGAAGAGTGCAGCGGAGCACAATTCCGCACCGCGGCAGCGCTCTGATGTCGCGGCATGGATCCAGGGGTCTGCGCCGCGTCGCTTCGCTCCTTGCTCCGCCCCAGGATGACGAAGCGATGGGCGTTTGCGCTAATCGCTAAGCCGATCGGCAGCAACCGTCGATAGTTCTGTCAGCGGCCAATTTCAGTGGCAAACCGCTAACTTCGGAGATTGGCTGAAACATCCCTCCAATTCGTCATCCCAGGGCGGAGCAAGGAGCAAAGCGACGCGGCGCAGACCCTGGGATCCATGCCGTTACCACGCGGCAGTGCGCCTGCGGACCAGAACCGAACTACCACCCCGTTCCGCGAAAAAGCTCGAACCACTCTGGATTGGTCTTCTCGATCAGCTCGATCTTCCACTGCCGCGGCCAGCGCTTCAGCGACTTCTCGCGCTGAATGGCGTCACGAATGTCGAAATGTTCCTCGTACCAGACCAGGCGCTGCACGCCGTAGCGGCCGGTGAAGCGCGAACCTTGGCCGGATTTGTGCTCCGGCATGCGGCGGCCGAGATCGTTGGTGACGCCGATGTAGATCGTGCCGCGCTTCTGGCTCGCGGTCATGTAGGTATAGCCGGTCATGGCTGAAGGGTAGCTGGCACAGTTGCGGATACAAGCGCCGTTCTGAGCCGCTGTATTCTTCGGCTGACGTCACGGCATGGATCCCAGGGTCTCCGCGACGTCGCTTCGCTCCTGCTCCGCCCTGGGATGACGAAGACGTGGTGGCTTATCGCTAATCGCAACCTTGGAGATTGGCAGCCCGATCGGCAGGCTCCCATCCACAGCCCTTTCAGGCTCTGTCAAAGAACCAAAACCTCTTTGCAGAGGAACTAGTCCTCGACCGGTTCGGGCGGATGGGCATCGCGGCCCTTGCCGAAGGTATAGCCGGTTTCCACCGCCCTGCGGCCGAACTTGCCGCGCAGCGTGTCGATGGCGCCTTCGGCCATGGCGCGCTTGCGTGACTGGACGTCGACCAGGTCGGGCGGGTCCGCCCGGTCATCGTCGGAGAGATCGCTGACGCCAATGCCGAGCAGCCGGTATTTCGTGCCATCCGCTTCCTTGCGCAGCAGCTCGAGCCCGGTCTGAAAGATGCGGTCGGCCAGCCGGGTCGGATCGCCGAGTTGGCGATTGCGCGTGCGGATCTTGAAATCCTGGGTCTTCAGCTTGAGGACGACTGTGCGTCCGGCAATGCCGGATTTCTTCAGCCGGGCCGAGACTTTTTCCGACAGCGCCCTCAGCACCGAAACCAGTTCGTCGACGGAGGCGATGTCGGTATCGAAAGTGGTTTCCGCCGAGACGCTTTTCGCGTCCTGGTCGGGAACGACGCGACGGTCGTCCTCGCCGCGCGAAAGCCGGTAGAGCCGGTCGCCCATGACGCCGTAGCGGCGCATCAGATCGCCACGTTCCATGCGCTGCAACTGGCCGATGGTGCGGACGCCGTCGCGCTCGAGCGTGGCGGCAAAGGCCTTGCCGACCCCCCAGATCAGCGTCACCGGCTGCTCGGCCAGGAAGCCGATAGACTCGGCCTCGCCGATCACCGAAAAGCCGCGCGGCTTGCGGAAGTCCGACGCCACCTTGGCCAGGAACTTGCAGTAGGAAAGACCGGCCGAAACGGTGATGCCGATCTCCTTTTCCACGCCGAGTGCGAAGCGCGCCAGCACCACCGCAGGCGGCAGGCCATGCAGGCGCTCGGTGCCGGCGAGGTCGAGAAAGGCCTCGTCGATCGAGAGCGGCTCGACCAGCGGCGTCAGCGCCTGCATCATGGCGCGCACCTCGCGGCCGACGCGCACGTATTTTTCCATGTCCGGCGGCAGGACCACCGCTTCCGGGCAGGCTTCGAGCGCCTTGAACATCGGCATTGCCGAGCGCACGCCGTGGATGCGGGCAATGTAGCATGCGGTGGAGACAACGCCGCGCTTGCCGCCGCCGATGATCAATGGCCGGTCCTTCAACGCCGGGTTGTCGCGCTTTTCGACCGCCGCGTAGAACGCGTCGCAATCGATATGGGCAAGGCGCAGCCGGTAGAGCTCCGGATGGCGGGCGAGCCGTGGACTGCCGCAGCGCTCGCAACGGCGTGCCTCGCTGCGCTGAAAACTCAGGCAGTCGCGGCAAAAACCGTGTTCGGGATTGTTGACAGGGGCCGCCATCGCTGCGAACATAAAGAGAACAAATGCAATGGTACGTCAGGACGGACGCCACGACAAGGCGGTGGGCCGGGAGAGAGCTCATGAATACGACCATAGCGCCGCTAGTGCCCGAGCTTTGGGCGGATTTCGAAGATCTTTTCGGTAGGCAAGGCGCCTGCTACGGCTGCTGGTGCACACATTTCCGGCTGTCGCCCGCAGCGCGCCGCGCGAGCAACCGGGAACGCAACAAGGACCACATCAAGGCGCGGATCGAGGCCGGGCCGCCGCCCGGCCTGTTGGCTTTCGAGGGTGGCCAGGCGGTCGGCTGGATGCAGATCGGCCCGCGTGCCGACGTGCCCGAATGGAACAACCAGGGCAGGGGGTCGGCGCCGATCGACCCCGCCGACGCCAGCGATCCGGGTGTCTGGGCGATCTCCTGTTTCTTCATCCGGACCAAGGCGCGGGGCAGGGGCGTGTCGCACCGTCTGGTCGCGGGCGGCATCGAGTTCGCCCGCCAGAACGGCGCGCGGCTGATCGAAGCCTGCCCGATCGATCTATCGAAGGATTCGCGCTCGATCGGGCTGTTCGTCGGCTCGTCGCGGGTCTTCGAAAAGGCCGGGTTCCAGCGGTTGGTCGAACGTAAGCCAGGCCGACCGCTGGTGCGGCTGGTGCTGTAACAGCCGCCGCAACACATAGGCCTTCTCTTGCGGCTGCGATGGTATTTGCCTACCAGTGATGACGGCTTGAGGGCCGCGATTAAGTGAGGATCGACATGAAGCGCGTTTTGCCACTTGTTTTGCTTCTTGCCTGCAGCGCACCGGCCTTCGGCCAAGCGGTCGACAGGCAAGGCGCGAAGCAGCTTTCCGACGATCTGGCGCACTACATCGGCAAGAAGCTGTTCGATATCGGGTTCGTGAAAATTTCAGTCGACGGCGATGCCTACAAGCTCGCTTTCGACTTCAAGCCAGTCACGGATTTGATGGCAAAGCAGCAAGCCTTCAAGTTCGACGTCACGCCTTACTTCATCTTGGTCAAGCCACGCAAAGACGGTCAGTGGGACGTTTCGGCGGACGTGTCCCCGAAGGGGTCTGTTGATTTCGTCGGTCCGGAGGGGCCGCAGCACATCGACTTTTCCATTTCAAACAACAAGTTCACCGCTATCTATGCCCCTGATCTGGCGGCCTTTGTGAACGCCTCGGGTTCCACTTCGGGCGTCACGATGAGTGTAAAAAGCCCGCTGCAGAATGTGGAAGCCTCTGCGGATGGCGGCGCTGGCAGCATGAGCGCGACGAAATCAGCGAATGGCGGCATAGATTTTGCGTATTCACAGACAATGACCGCCTTTGCCGAAACCGTCAGACTGGACGATCCCAAGAGCGGTCTGAAATTCTCATACAATGTCAAATCGCCGCACGCGGCGGTGGATGCGACCGGCAAGGGTTTGCGGACAAAGCCGCTGCTCGACCTGCTTGCTTTCATCGTGGCGACTGATGATGCAGCCAAATTCAAGGCGGATGAGGCGGAGTTCAAATCGCTTCTGACGGCAGCACTGCCATTGTGGGAGCGGATCGACGGCACCTACGGCTTCAAGGACTTTGTGGTGGAGAGCCCGGTGGGCAAGTTCGGTGCGACGCAACTGAATACCGCCGTCGGCATGGACGGCATCGCCAAGGACGGCAAGATCAACTACGCGTTCAGGGTTTCCGGCCTGACAATACCACAGCAGGTGCTGCCCAGCTGGAGCGTTGCGTTGCTGCCGACGGATATCGACCTCAACTTCGGCGGCGCCAACATCGATCTGGACAGCATGGCGAAGAAAATCATCGAAACCCTTGATTTCAGCAAGGATCCACCGCTGCCGGCAGATTTCGGCAACCAGATCTCCGCCGATTTCCTGGCCAAGACGCCAAAGGCCATTCTCGGACACAGCACGATCAAGAACGGCAACATCGAGATTGCGATGGAAGGTGAAATGACGTTCCCCGGCAAGAAGCCCGAGGCGAGCATGACCATCGATGTCGCGGGCTATGACAAGATTGTGGAGGCTCTGCAAACGGCGGCCAAGACCGAGCCGGAAGCGGCGCAGTATTTCCCGTTCGCACTCGCCGTCAAAGGATTTGGCAAGGCACTGCCGGATGGTCGACTGGAATGGGTCGTCAACGCTAAGGCAGACGGTTCGGTCACGGTCAACGGCGCCATGCTGAAGCCGGCCGATGCCGTTCAGGACAACCCCATCATGGACCCAAGCGAGGCTACTGTTCCGGATCATGGCTCGGGCGAGAATGACAATGGCGGGGCAGGGGCGAAGTTGAAACCCTAAGTGCCGAGCTTGGAGCGGTTCATCGTTTCACGGAAACGCCGAACCGCTCCATGTCTTTGTTTTTTGCGCAATTCCGGACGGAAAACCGTTTCACACTTTTCCTGGAATTGCTCTACACGCGGCTGGCGTCAAAGCCCGAGTGCACTCACGATTTTCGGCGCGGCGATCTGTCTCGGGATCGCCGCTTATATCGAATGCTCATGATTATCGTCGCCGAGCGGCAGCGCCCGCAATGCCTTGCCGACTGCGGCGGGCGGCGTTCCGGTCTCCTCGGAAAAACGCATCAGCGTCGGCTCGTGGGCAAGGATGAACTGCAGCACGCCGGCCAGGAATCCCGGCTCGCCCGCCGCCCGGCGGATGGAATGGGCTTCGATGCCGGTGATCGCCAGGAAGCGGGGCAGAAGTTCCGGATCGGCGGCGACGAAGCCCAACGCCTTTACGGCAACCGTTTCCGCTTCCTCGCGCATTGACGCTGCGTTTGCCATTGCTACCTTCCTTCATGGGCGGAATCGTTCTGTTTTCGCAGTAGTGGCAAGTGTCGCCGGCAGCAAGCTCGCCGACCTGGAATCCGAACGCTTTTAGGGCGGCCGGTTTCCGTTTCGTCAATCATATTGCCGTATAGTGGGAACAGGTTTGGTGCGTGCCGACAAGGGGCGCATGACGGCACCCTTCGCGTGGAAGGCCAGCCGGGACGGGAAATCGATGCCAAAGAAGGTTATGATCGTCGAAGACAACGAGCTCAACATGAAGCTCTTTCGCGACCTCATCGAAGCGAGCGGCTACGAGACGGTGCGCACACGCAACGGCCTGGAAGCGCTGGATCTGGCGCGGCAGCACAGGCCGGACCTCATCCTGATGGACATCCAGCTGCCGGAAGTGTCGGGCCTCGAGGTCACCAAATGGCTGAAGGAGGACGATGATCTTCACGTCATCCCGGTCATCGCCGTCACCGCCTTCGCGATGAAGGGGGACGAGGAGCGCATTCGCCAGGGCGGCTGCGAGGCATATATCTCCAAGCCGATCTCGGTGCCGCGTTTCATCGAAACCATCAAATCCTACCTGGGCGATGCCTGATGTATCTTTCCAGCCGAGCCGGAGCTTTGTGAAATGACCGCGCGGATCCTCGTCGTCGACGACATCCCAGCAAATGTCAGGCTGCTGGAGGTTCGGCTGCTCGCCGAATATTTCGAGGTCCTGACCGCCACCAACGGGCCGGACGCGATCGAGATCTGCGAGAACGGCAAGGTCGACGTCGTGCTGCTCGACGTGATGATGCCCGACATGGACGGGTTCGAGGTCTGCCGGCGGCTGAAGGGCGACCCGGCGACATCGCACATCCCTGTCGTGATGATCACCGCGCTCGACCAGGTTTCGGACCGGGTGCGCGGCCTCGAGGCCGGCGCCGACGATTTTTTGACCAAGCCGGTCAACGATCTGCAGTTGATGACGCGCGTCAAGAGCCTGGTCAGGCTGAAATCGCTGACCGACGAGCTGCGGCTGCGCGCCTCGACGACACGCAATATCGGCATCGAGGAGCTTTTGAGCCGCAACTTCGCTGCCGACGACGCGGTGCCGAAGGTGCTGCTGGTCGACGAGCGCAAATCCTCGTTCGAGCGCATCCAGAAGATGCTGCGCGGCAGTGCCGATCTCGACGTCGCCAACGATCCGCATGCCGGCTTCTTCCAGGCCGCCGAGCAGCCGTATGAATGCGTGATGATCTCGACGGCCTTCGCCGATTTCGACCCTCTGAGGCTCTGCTCGCAATTGCGCTCGCTCGATCGCACCCGTTTCCTGCCGATCATCCTTCTGGCGGACGAGGGCGAGGAGGGGCGTATCATCCGCGGCCTCGAACTCGGCATCAACGATTATCTGATGCGGCCGATCGACCAGCAGGAGCTGACCGCGCGGCTGCGTACGCAGGTGCGCCGCAAGCGCTACAACGACCAGCTTCGCGCCAGCGTCACCCAGACCATCGAGATGGCGGTGACCGATGCCCTGACCGGCCTGCACAACCGCCGCTATCTCGACAGCCATTTGCAGACGCTGTTCGACCGCGCCGTGGCACGGCGCCGGCCGCTGTCGGTGATGATCACCGATCTGGACCGCTTCAAGAGCATCAACGACGCGCATGGCCATGACGGCGGCGACGACGTGCTGCGCGAATTCGCGCGGCGGCTGCGCAAGAATGTGCGCGGCATCGATCTAGCCTGCCGCTTCGGCGGTGAGGAGTTCGTCGTGGTGATGCCGGACACCGACGGCGCGGTAGCCGAAAAGGTCGCCGAGCGCATTCGCGCCGAAATCGCCCAGCTGCCGTTTGCCGTCGGCACCGAAGGCAAGGCCGTCGAAGTCACCGTCAGCGTCGGCGTGTCGTCGGTGCTGAAGGGGGTAGACACGGTCTCGGCGCTGATGAAACGCGCCGACCTCGCGCTCTACGAAGCCAAGAGCGGCGGCCGCAATCGCGTCGTCGCCAAGGCGGCTTAGCACCGAACACCAATTGCCGGGTCAACGCGACAAGGTTACGAATTTACCTTAATCCAAGCGATTTGCGAGGCTTGGTTAAGAAACGGTTGATTTCCATAAGTTGTTGCGCAAATGTGCAGCCCTTAGACGTAACCGGCACGAGGCTAGATCGCCGGTTCGACCCGAAGAATACCCCATGATGCTCAGGTCCGCCGCATCTCCTGGGTCCGTGGGGTCGGCCGGCCGGCGCTGGCACATAGTGGCCTCCTCGTACCGCTGCCAAACGCCGGCCGGCCCCCAATTTTCAAAACACATCAGGATTCTACGCCAAGACCAGGAAAACGCTTGGTTTTTGTTGCGGCAGCGACAGCGCCCTTTGAAATAGCCGGCTGGGCAGAGCCTATGCGCCCGCAGTCGGTTGACAGGGCCTGTCTTCTATGCAGAAATTGGTTGGACCATTGAGCCATTTGGTGACCCGTTGGCATGACCGAATTCGGCCTTTCCCCCATACAGGCAACTGCTCGCGACGACGCGGTGCTCAAGGCGCTGGCCGGCTTTGTGATGCGGGAAGCTCTCGGGCCCGGCCAGAGACTGCCGACCGAACGCATCCTTGCCGAGCGCCTCAAGGTGAGCCGCAACACCGTGCGCGAGGCGCTGACGCGCTGGGAAGGGCTCGGCCTGGTCGAACGGCGGCAAGGCAGCGGCACCTATCTCAAGGGAGTGGTCTCGCTGGACATGCTGCACATGCCGCTGACGCTGGCCGGCGGCAATGATTTCACCAGCCTGATGCAGACGCTGGAAATCCGCCGGGCACTGGAAGCGGAAGCCGCCGCCCTGTGCGCCGTCCGCGCGGGCCAGGCAGATCTCGTCGAGATCGGGCGCAAGCTCGACATTATGGAGCAGGCCTTCCACACCCGCGCCGGGATGTCGGCGGAGGAGGACTGGGAATTCCATCAGTCGATCTACCGCAGTTCCGGCAATCCGCTGTTCGAGCAGATCATCGCCGCCATGCACGAACTGTTCCATCGTTTCTGGGAGCATCCGCTCGGCGTGCGTGATTTCGGCCACGCCAGCTTTCCTTACCACCGCACCATCTACGAACGCATCGCCGCGCACGATCCGGAGGGGGCCCGGGCCGAGGCGCTCAAGCTGATCGCCACCGTCGAGGACGATCTGAAGCGCGGCGCGGCCAAACTCGAACTTTCAGGCCAGAAATGAGCGATCATCCCGCCGGTTTCGAAAACGACTATCTCGCCGAGGCAGCGACGCTTCTCGCCCATGACGAGCCTTTCCCCGGCGGCGCGGTGGTCCCGCCGATCTACCAGACTTCGCTCTTCACCTTCGCCAACTATTCCGAGATGGCCGACACATTCGCCGGCAGGCGACGTCAGCCGATCTATTCGCGCGGCGACAACCCGACGGTCATGGAGTTCGAGGCGCGTGTCGCCGCTCTCGAAGGCGCGGAGGCCGCGCGCGGCTTTTCCAGCGGCATGGCGGCGATCAGCGCCACGGTGCTTGCTTTCGTCGGTGCCGGTGAGCGCATGGTTGTCGTGCGCAATTGCTACGGCGATGCCTACCGGCTGTTCGAACGGCTTTTGCCACGGCTCAACATCAAGGTCGACTATGTCGACGGTTCCGATCCGGATGCGGTCGCGGCAGCACTTCCCGGCGCCAAGCTGCTCTACCTGGAAAGCCCGACGTCGATGATGTTCGAGCTCCAGGACATAACCCACCTGGCGCGGCTGGCCAAAGAGCAGGGCATCATCACCTCGATCGACAATTCCTGGGCTACGCCGGTGTTCCAGAAGCCGATTTCGCACGGTGTCGATCTGGTGCTGCATTCGGCCTCGAAATATCTCGGCGGCCACAGCGACACCGTCGCCGGTGTGGTGGCCGGTTCGGCCCCCCATATCCGACATATCAACGAGCAGACCTATTCCTATCTCGGCGGCAAACTTTCGCCTTTCGAGGCCTGGCTGTTGCTGCGTGGCCTGCGCACATTGCCGCTGCGGTTGCCGCATCACATGAAGAGCGGGCTGACCATCGCCGAACGGCTGAAAGCGCATGACCATGTCGAGCGGGTCAACCACCCGGCCTATTCCAACCATCCAGGCAAGGCGACGCTTGCCGGCTATGCCGGGCTGTTCTCGTTCGAAGTGACGGAAGACGTCGACATCCCGGCTTTCGTCGATGCGCTGAAACTCTTTCGCATCGGCGTCAGCTGGGGCGGCCATGAGAGCCTGGTCGTTCCGGCAAAGGCCTCGCTCGAGCAGACGCCGGGCCTGAATTCGATGGCGCGCTTCGGCGTCAGCCCACGAACCATCCGCTTCAGTGTCGGATTGGAAAGTGTCGAAGACCTGTGGGCGGATGTTGCCCGGGCCTTCGACAGAGCAAAAAGATAAAGGAGCCGTTCAAAATGGGAGTGCTGAACATGAAAAAACTGAGCATCCTTCTTGGTGCCGTCGCGGGTCTGGCGATTTCCGCCGGCAGCGTGCTGGCCGATTCCACGGTCAAGATGGTCGAGGTCATCACCAGCCCGCCGCGTACCGAATTCCTCAAGAAGCAGATCGCCGAATTCGAGGCGGCCAATCCGGGTGTCAAGGTCGAGCTGGTATCGCTGCCCTGGGGCCAGGCGTTCGAGAAGTTCCTCACCATGGTGCAGGCCGGCGACACGCCCGACATCGTCGAGATGCCGGAACGCTGGATGGGTCTCTATGCGACCAACGGCCAGCTCGAGGATCTCGGGCCATACCTGGCCAAATGGGACGATGCCAAAACGCTGGGCGAGCGTGCCAAGCAGTTCGGCTCGACGGTCGATAACAAGCAGTACATGATCCCTTACGGCTATTACCTGAACGCGCTGTTCTGGAACAAGAAGCTGTTCAAGGAGGCCGGTCTGGACGGTCCGCCGGCGACGCTCGATGAATTCGTCGAGGACTCCAAAAAAAATCTCGGCGATACCGGGCAAATACGGCTACTGCCTGCGCGGCGGCCCGGGCGCCTTCAACGGCATGCATATGTTCATGAACATCGCAGCCGGCAAGGGCGGCTATTTCAACGAGGACGGCACCTCGACCATCAACGAGGAAGGCTCGGTCAAGGGCCTGCAGATGCTCGCCGACATGTACAAGAACGGCCTGGCGCCGAAAGATGCGGTGAGCTGGGGTTTTAACGAGACCGTCACCGGCTTCTACAGCGGCACCTGCGCCATGCTGAACCAGGATCCTGACGCGCTGCTCGGCATCGCGGACAAGATGAGCGCCGACGATTTCGCCGTGGCGCCGATGCCGGTCGGGCCGAGCGGCAAATCCTATCCGACGCTCGGTTATGCCGGCTGGGCGATGTTCGCCAATTCCCAGCACAAGGACGATGCCTGGAAGCTGATGGCAACGCTGTTGTCGCCCAAGGACAATCTGGAATGGGCAAAGGAAGTCGGTGTCATTCCAATCCACAACGGCGCCGACCAGGACGCCCACTTCAGGACCGAGCAGTTCAAAGGCTGGTTCGAGGAACTGAACAACGGCGACAAATACGAGATGGTGACGCCTCCGACGCATCTGGAAAACCTTGGCAATTTCGTAGACCAGGTGGCGATCAAGAATTTTCAGGAAGTGCTTCTTGGCCAGAAGGCGGCCAAGGACGTGGCCGACGAATGGGCCAAGTTCCTGACCAAGGAACAGCAGGACTGGCTGGCCAAGAACAAGAAATAGCTTTTGTTCCTTCTCCCCGTTCACGGGGAGGGGGTGTCACGACGTGACGGATGAGGGGCGGCGCCAACCCGACTTGGCTCGCGCTGCTTCTCATCTGCCTGCCCGTCCTCCGCAGCAGCTGCGCTGCAGCTGCGGAGGGTGGACCGGCATCTCCCCGTAAACGGGGAAGGCGCTGTCGCCAGCCCGTGCTTACCCAGGAGACGATCAAGTACCAATGACCTATGCCGTGTCCGAAATCCGATCCGCCGGCAGGCCGCGAAAGAAGCGGCTATCCCATGCCGCGATCGAGCCTTGGCTCTATCTCAGCCCGGCGATCGCGCTGCTGGTCGTCGTGCTCCTGGTGCCGCTGGTTATCGGTGTCGGCTACTCGTTCCGCAAATTCTCCGCTTTCAAATCCGAATATGTCGGGCTTGGGCAGTATCAGGCGATGCTGTCGGATCCTGTGCTCGGGCAGGCGCTCGTCAACACGCTATGGTGGACGGCAGCCAGCCTGTTCTTCCAATTTTTCCTTGGACTTGGCCTGGCGCTGCTGCTCGATACGCCGTTCCGGGGCAGAAAGATCGTGCAGGCCGTGGTGTTCCTGCCTTGGGCGGTACCGTCCTTCCTCTCGGGCCTGACCTGGGCCTGGCTGTTCAACCCGATCATCGGGCCGCTGCCGCATTGGCTCTACGCCTTGGGGCTGAAAGCCGAGCCAACCAACGTGCTCTCCGATCCCTCGACAGCCATGTGGGGGCCGATCGTCGCCAATGTCTGGTTCGGCATTCCCTTTTTTGCCGTCACGCTTTTGGCGGCGTTGAAGTCGATCCCGTCAGAACTGCATGAGGCGGCGGCGATCGACGGCGCCTCGCCGTGGCAGCGCTTCACCAAGGTGACGCTGCCGTTCCTGGCGCCGACCATCGTCATTACCGTCATGCTGCGCACGATATGGATCGCCACATTCGCCGACCTGATCTTCGTCATGACCGAAGGCGGGCCTGCCGGTTCGACCGCCACGGTGCCGGTCTATATCTATGTCAGCGCGTTCAAGTCACTGGATAAGGGCTATGCCTCGGCGGTGGCGGTGCTGCTGCTTGTGCTGCTCATCGTCTATGCGATTGCGCTGATAGGCATCCGCCGCTCGCTGGTGAGGCACGTCTGATGATTGCCGGACGCTCCGTCTCCTCGCGCATTCTCGGCGGCATCGGCCTTTACGGCGCCATCGCCGCCTATATGGCCTTCGCGCTGTTCCCGATCTTCTGGACGTTGAAGATCTCGGTCACGCCGGAGCGGCTGCTCTATTCCGAAGGCATCACTTTCTGGCCGTCGCAAACGACGCTGCAGAACTTCGTCACCGTGCTCGAAGCCACCGATTTTCCGCGCTATTTCCTGAACAGCGTTATCGTTTCGGTGTCGACGGCAGCCTTCGTAACGGTCATTGCCACGCTGGCCGGCTACGCCATGTCGCGATTTTCCTTCCGCGGCAAGGCGACCCTGGCCATCCTGCTTTTGCTCACCCAGACTTTTCCGCTGGTGATGGTCATTCCGCCGATCTACCGCATCATGGGACAGATCGGCCTCGTCAACAGCCTGACCGGCCTCGTCATCATCTACACCGCGTTCAATACGGCCTTTGCGACCTTCCTGATGCAATCTTTCTTCGACGGCATCCCGCGAGACCTGGAAGAGGCAGCCATGATCGACGGCTGCACGCGCCTGCAGGCGATGCGCAAGGTGATCGTGCCGCTGACGCTACCCGGCATGGGCGCGACGCTCGGCTTCGTCTTTACCGCCGCCTGGAGCGAGTTGCTGTTTGCGCTGATGCTGATTTCCAGCGACGACCAGAAGACCTTCGCGGTCGGCCTGCTCACCTATATCGGCAAATTCGCGGTCGACTGGGGACAGATGATGGCTGCTTCCATCCTGGCGCTGATCCCGGTCTGCGTCTTCTTTGCCTTCCTGCAACGCTACCTCGTCACCGGCCTTACCGCCGGTGCCGTCAAGGGATAGATCGATGGCCTCCGTTACACTCGACAAAGTCCGCAAAGACTATGGAGCCGTGCGCGTTCTGCACGCGGTCGATCTCGAAATCGCCGACGGCGAGTTCGTCGTTCTGGTCGGCCCGTCCGGCTGCGGGAAATCGACACTGCTGCGTATGATCGCCGGGCTGGAGGAAGTCTCCGACGGCGAAATCCATATTGGTGAGCGCCTGGTCAACGACATTGCGCCAAAGGACCGCGACATTGCCATGGTGTTCCAGTCCTACGCGCTCTATCCGCACATGGACGTGTCGAAGAACATGGGTTTCAGCCTGATGCTGAGAAAGGCCGGCAAGCCGGCGATCGATGCAAGGGTGGACAGTGCCGCCAAGCGGCTCGGGCTCGGTGCGTTTCTGCAGCGCCTGCCGCGGCAATTGTCTGGCGGCCAGCGTCAGCGCGTCGCCATGGGCCGTGCCATCGTGCGCGACCCGAAGGTCTTTCTCTTCGACGAGCCGCTTTCGAACCTCGATGCCAAGCTGCGCGTTCACATGCGTGCCGAGATCAAGGCGCTGCACCAGCAATTGAAGACCACTTCGGTCTATGTCACCCACGACCAGACCGAAGCGATGACAATGGCCGACCGCATCGTCGTCATGCATGACGGCCTCGTCCAGCAGGTCGGTGTGCCGCTCGATCTGTACGACCGGCCGGTCAACATGTTCGTCGCCGGGTTCATCGGCTCGCCCGGCATGAATTTTCTGCCTGCCGTGGTTGAAAAGGGCGCCAAGCCGGATGCCATCCTGGCCGACGGCCAGAAGCTGAGGCTGCCGGACGGCATGCCGCTCAGGGATGGCGATGCGATCACCGTCGGCTTGCGGCCCGAGCATATCCGGCTCGCCGACAATGGCGCGCTGAAGGGCGAGGTGGGTGTCGTGGAGCCGCTCGGCCTGTCCACCCAGTTCTATGCCGGGCTTGCCGGCCAGCAGGTCTGCGTGTTTGCCATGGGCCGGGCCAGCGTGAAGCCGGGTGAGGCCGTGCGCCTATCGGCTGATCCGGCATCGCTCCATCTGTTCGATCCGGCAAGCGGCGATCGCATCGGCTAATCCTGCATCCCGAAATGAAAAACGCCGCCCGGAAGGCGGCGTTTCGGTACCGCGAGAGAAAACCCCGATTACTTGATCTTGGTTTCCTTGAATTCGACGTGCTTCTTGGCGACCGGGTCGTATTTGCGGAACGACAGCTTGTCCGTCTTGGTGCGGCTGTTCTTGCTGGTCACGTAGAAGAAACCGGTGTCGGCGGTCGACAGAAGCTTGATCTTGATGTTTGCGGCTTTGGCCATGATGTTCGTCCGTTAATGTTCGTGGAGTTTTGGCCGCTGGAGCACGGGAAACACCCGGACGCGGGAAACTTGCCGCGACACATAAAGAACGCGCCCGGAAAGTCAACCCTTGTCCAGGTTCTGTGTCGTAAGCAGATGAGTTGTCCGGATTAGGTGGCACATGAGTTGTCCGGGTTTATTGCCAGCCGATGGAGGCTGGGGACGAAGCGGACATTGATGTGCTACCAAAACCCGACAATTTGATTGGGTGCCGACAGCCGCGGGAGGCTCCTGTGTGCCTCCGGCCGTCCTCCGGGTGGCGTCTCAGTTTGAATGCTAGCTATGAGTATCGAGCGATGGACGGCTGATCGATCACCCAAAGCCAGTTCCCGTCACCTTGCCGGCGAGCGATTTCCGCAGTAACGGTGCCATCGGCAAGGCGCGTGGAAGTGAGCGCCAAATCCCTGTTGATGATAGCCGGACGCTGATCTCCGAGATCAAACTTTCGTCCCGCTGCCACCAACTTGGCGTAAAATCGGCGGATGGCATCTCTGCCGCAGGCCAACTGTCCGTTGCCGGTAGCGAGGATGGCACCGGGTTCGTAAAGAGCAGCCATTCCTTCCGCGTCTCCCGCTTGCTCGCGAGAAACCAATAGCCGCGCCAGGTCCTGGGGATCGCTTGCCGGTTTGCGGTTTGCTTCATCATTCATCGGCAGGCTTCCTGACAGCCAAATTCAAACCGAGATACGACCAGGTTCCGGTCACTCCGCCGCGACGGTTTCCCGTTGCAACGCCTTCTTCCAGTCTCCCGTCGTGTTCCACCAGCGGTTCGGGTTGGCGCGGTCGTCGAGACCCTTGGAGCGGCTGGCAAGCAGTGGCTGAATGCGGATCACCGGCTCCTGATAGCTGTGAACCTGGTAAATCGCTTCGACGACGCGAGCGGCGAGCTTCTGGTCGTCAGGCAGTTCGAACGACACCTCGACAGTCCCTGGCCGCCTGCGCAATTCCGTCTCGGCGCCGGCGGCGGCACCTTCAAGCGGCCGGTAGCGTTCGATGCCGTCCGCCGACTGGAAAGCATTGCTGTCATATTTGCCCATTCCGAGCGGTACGATCGCGACCACCGCCTCCATGATGCGGTCGACATCGGCTGCCGGTGCCTGAAAGGTCACCAGCAGCAGCAATTCCATCCGCAGCGATTTCGTTTCAAAGCCACTATCGATCATCCGAGGTCTCCCTGCTATGCATTTTGGGGGAGCATATACTCGAGCCCTCCTGACATGGTTGTGTCAGGAGTTGGTCAGCAGTGGGAGCGATGTCGGCAGCTGGGCCGACTCAGAGGATTTTGCGGAGCAGCCTGGTGCCGACCAGCACGATATAGCAGGCGAAGAACAGGCCGAGCGCCCAACCGAAGCCCGACGGCCCGAAAGCGTCCATGCCGATGCCGATTGCCTGCGGGCCAAGCACCATGCCGACGCCGTAGCAGAGAACGAAGGCGGCGTTGGCGGAGGCCAGTTCGTGGCCGGAAAGCTGGGAGCCGAGGTGAGCAAGACCGATTGTATACATAGCGGCGACCACACCGCCCCAGATGAACAGAAGCGCTGCCATCAAATGCCAGTTATGCGCGAAGAACGGCATGAAGACCGTGCCGGCAAGCCCGACAGTGGCACAGGCCATCAGCAGATAGCGGCGGTCGCTGACGCGGTCGCTGATCATGCCGATCGGGATCTGCAACAGCACATTGCCAAGCCCGATCATGGTGAGCAAAAGGGCGGCGTCCGCCTCTGAGTAGCCGATGCGGCTACCGTAGACCGGGAACAGTGCAAAGCCGCCGGTCTCGACCGCGCCGAACACCAGCACGGCGGCGGTTGCCGTCGGCACCAGCCAGATGTAACGCAGGAAATTGCTGGTTTCGCCGTCCGAGACGATCGTCGGGCTCTCGTTGCGTGCCGCCAGGACCGGTATGGCAGCGAGCGTAACCAAGGCGATGGTAACGCCGAAGGGCAGGAAGCCACTGCTGCCGAGATGGGCGAACAGCCAAGGCCCGGCGGCAAAGCCGAGAGACAGCACGGTGGCATAGATGCCGAGGACCAGTCCGCGCCGGTGTGGCGGCGCCGAGGTGCTGATCCAGAATTCCGACAGGATGAACAGCACCGTCAGCGCGATATGCAGCAGCACGCGCAGCGGAAACCACATCCAGAAAGCTGGCGCGAAATGGAAACCGACAAAGGCCAGCGCTCCGGCCGCAATCATGGCAAGCATCGTCCAGGCGACCCCGAACCGCATGGCAAGCGGAGTGGCGAGCGGCGCGCCGGCGATAGAGGCGAGGCCGGCGACCGCGGTGTTGAGACCGATCATCGACGCGGAATGGCCACGCGTTTCCAGGATCACGCTGAGCAGCGGCATGCCAAGGCCGATGGCAATGCCGACGACGCTGATCGACGAGATCGCCGCGACCATCGGCAGCCAGTGTACGCGTTCCTTGCCCTGCGGCTGGATATCGACTGTCATGGAATGCCTGGCTGCTCTAGAGAATTTCGCGGACGAAGCGATTGCGGACAAGCCGGTAGAACGGCACGGGACCGCCGGGGCTCAGCAGCGGATCCCGGGCGAGCCGGGTTTCCAGCTCCTCCAGGACCGTGCGCGTGATGTCTGGAATATCGGCTTGCCGGGCCTTGGCCAGCGGCAGCCAAACGACGTCTTCCAACTCGTCGGTCGGACCGCCATCCGGCAGTTGCACGGCGACATCGTCGCGCCATGCGGCGAGAAAGCGCGTATCGAAGCGGCGCACCCGGTTGGGCGGGGTGATGGCGCGTGCGACGAAGCGCAGCGCTTGCAGTGATGGGATGACGCCGTGTTCGACAAAGCCCTGCCAGTCGCGCCTGGCGGTTGCGAACACGCCTTTTTGACCGATCAGCAGGCCGGCCTCCTCATAGGCTTCGCGGATTGCCGACAAGGCAATGGCGCGGGCGCGAGCCGGGCTGGTGCGGCCGATGCCAGCGGTCAATCTCGCTTCTTCCTCGGGATGAAGTGCGGTGGCTATCGGGATGCGGCTGTCGGCCGGATCTGTGCGGCCGCCGGGAAACACGAATTTTCCCGGCATGAAGGCATGACGGGCGTGGCGCCGGCCCATCAGCACCAGGAATTCGTCGCCCTTGCGGTCGAGCAGGATCAGCGTCGCGGCGTCGCGCGGGCGTATAGGCTTGGCATCGAGCGCGATCCGCTCAACCTTGTCGATTTCCGCCTTGGTCATAACGTCCATGCGCTCGACCTAGCGGAATCTTCTCCGATGCGGAAGTGGCGTCCAGCCATGCCGATTGCGCCAGCCTCGGTTTCAAGCCTCGGGATGCGACTCGATCAGATCTTCTTCACCGCCAAAGCCGTGCATATAAAATGCCCATTGCAGGCCGATGACAGCGCCCTTGACTGGCTGCAGCAGGACGACGGCGAGAATGATGGTCAATGGCACCCAGATGGCGATGTGCTGCCAGGTCGACAGCGTCGAGGTCGCTTCGACACCCATGAAGGCGCCGAGCACGATGTGGCCGACAATGACCACCACAAGATAGGCCGGCAGGTCGTCGGCGCGATGGTGGTGAAGTTCCTCGCCGCAATGATCGCATTTGTCGACGGTCTTGACGAAGGCGCGAAACAGCTTGCCCTCGCCGCAATGCGGGCAGCGGCCGAGCATGCCGCGCTTCATTGCCGTCCATAGCGGCCGGGCGGTCCGGCCCGAGTGATGTTCGCCGCCGAAAATCCGTTCTTCCACCTGCAGTTCTGTTGGCATTACCGTCTCCTGCCGCGCGAGCCTGGACGCGATTGCGACGCCCGGGCGCGGCCTTTGGCCTTGTGGAACGACCGTTTGGAGCCGGGCAGCGGCTTTGGCTCGGTCAGCATCTCGAAACGCATCGCGCCGGCCATCGGCGCCACCTCGATCAGGCGAACCTCGACGCGATCAGCAAGCTGATAGCCCTTGCCGGTGCGTTCTCCGAAAAGCGATCGAGCAGTTTCGTCGTATATATAGTAGTCGCCGCCCAGGGTTGAAACCGGAATGAAGCCATCCGCGCCATACTGCGGCAATTGGACAAACAGGCCCGATTTGGTGACGCCCGAGATGCGGGCGTCGAAACGGTCGTCGATGCGCTCGGCGAGATAGGCGGCGATCAGCCGGTCGACCGTGTCGCGCTCGGCGGCCATCGCGCGCCGCTCGGTCGCCGAAATCAGCGCCGAGACCTCTTCCAGCCGCTCCGCCTCGTCCTGCGTCAGGCCCCCCGGACCAAGGCCGAGTGCGGCAATCAGCCCGCGATGCACGATCAGGTCGGCATATCTGCGGATCGGCGAGGTGAAATGCGCGTAGCGCTTCAGGTTGAGGCCGAAATGGCCGATATTGGCGGGCGAATATTCGGCCTGGCTCTGCGAGCGCAGCACCACTTCGTTGACCAGCCCCTCATTGTCGGCGCCGCGCACGCGAGCGAGGATGCCGTTGAACTGGTTCGGCCGCATTTGCGCGCCGCGCGCCAGCGACATGCCGAGCGTCTGCAGGAATTCACGCAACGATTCCTGCTTGGCGAGCGAGGGCGCATCGTGGATGCGGTAGACCAGCGCCTGGCGCTTCGCCTCGAGTGTCTCGGCGGCGGCGACATTGGCCTGGATCATGAACTCTTCGATCAGCTTGTGCGCGTCGAGCCGCTCCGGCACGACGACCTTGTCGACGGTGCCGTCCTGCTTGAGCAGGATCTTGCGCTCGGGCAGATCGAGCTCAAGCGGCTGGCGCGTGTCGCGGCCGCGCTTCAGGATCGCGTAGGCGTCCCATAGCGGCTTCAGCACCGTATCGAGGATCGGGCCAGTCGTGTCATCCGGTGCGCCGTCGATCGCCGCTTGCGCCTGCTGATAGGCGAGTTTCGCCGCCGATTTCATCATGACGCGATGGAAGGAGTGTCTGAGTTTGTGGCCATCGGCCGAGAAAGTCATCCGCACCGCTATCGCCGGACGATCCTGGCCTTCGCGCAGTGAACAGAGGTCGTTCGAGATGCGCTCCGGCAGCATCGGCACGACGCGGTCGGGGAAATAGACCGAATTGCCGCGCTTCAGCGCTTCGCGATCGAGCGCCGTGGCATAGCGCACGTATGCAGCGACATCCGCAATGGCGACGGTGACAACCACGCCGCCGGCGTTCTTCTCGTCGGTGTCGGGCATAGCGAACACCGCGTCGTCATGATCCTTGGCGTCGGCCGGATCGATGGTGAGCAGCGGCAGCTCGCGCCAATCCTCGCGGCCGGCAAGCGTCGCCGGCTTGACCGCCTCCGCCTCGGCGATAACGTCGGCGGGGAAAATATGCGGAATGTCGTGTGCGTGGATGGCGATCATCGAGACCGCCTTTTCGCTGGTCAGCGACCCCAACACCGCCAGAACCTTGGCTCGCGGCAGCCCGTAGCGCGAGGCCCGCGCCGGCTCGACCTCGACCAGGTCGCCGTTCTTGGCGCCGTTCTGGAATTCCTTGTCGACGACCAGCTCCGGCTGACGCCTTTCCACCGGCTCGATGCGGAACGTGCCGTCCTTCAGCACACGGAAAACGCCGAGAACCGCATCGGTGCGCTTCTCGAATATCTTCATCACCCGGCCGGTATAGGCCGGGCCTGCCGGATCGTCGGTCGGAAAGGTCTTGGCCAGCACGCGGTCGCCGATGCCCGGCGTCGGGCCATTGCCGCCGCGCGACACGCGGATCGCTATGACCGGAGGTTCGCCATTGCCGATCGCTTCGGTCGGGTGCGCCAGCAGCACACCGTCGGCGTCACGGCCGAAGATGTCGAGCACCGCGACGTGGGGCAGGGCGCCGACACGGGCAAGCCGCTTGCGCTCCTTGGTCAGCAGGCCTTCATCCTGCAGGTCGCGCAAGACGTCCTTCAGCCAGATACGGTCTTCGCCGCGTAGCGCAAACGCCTTGGCGATGTCGCGTTTTCCGGCGCGGTCCGGATTTTCGGCGATGTAACGCAGTATCTCGTCGCGTGAAGGCCGGTAATTGTCCCTGACCTTGGCACGGGTATCGGCGGTGCGCAGATCGCCGTGGCTTCTTCCGGAGACTTTGCGCGCCAATCCGTCCTATCCCTTTTTCCTGGCCGCCGGTTTTTTGGCCGCAGCCGGTTTCTTCGCAGGCGCGGCCGCTTTGCGGAAGGGCTTCCTGGCGCCGTTGCCGCCCTTGGCTTCCTTTTCCGCAATGAGCGCCACCGCATCCTCGATCGTCACCGATTGCGGATCCTTGCCCTTCGGCAGCGTCGCATTGACCTTGCCGAAATTCACATAAGGCCCGTATTTGCCGTCGCGCACGACTATCTTGCCGCCGCCGGCAGGATGCTCGCCCAGTTCCTTGAGCGCAGCGGCTGTGCCGCCATTGCGGCCGCCTTTGCCCTTCAATTGCTTCTCGGCGATCACCGAGACGGCGCGATTGAGGCCGATCGAGAACACGTCCTCGATGCTGTCGAGATTGGCGTAGGTGCCGTCATGCAGCACGAACGGCCCGTAGCGCCCCAGCCCGGCCGAAATCATCTTGCCGGATTCCGGATGCTTGCCGACGTCGCGCGGCAGCGACAACAAGGCGAGCGCCTTTTCGTGATCGATCGAATCGACCGTCCAGCCCTTGGGCAGACTGGAACGCTTGGCATCCTTGCCGTCGCCGCGCTGGATATAGGGGCCGAACCGGCCATTGCGCAGCGTGATCTCCTCGGCGGTATAGGGGTCCTTGCCGAGCACTTTGGTGCCGTCTTCACCACCGCCGTTCTCGCCATTGGGATTGGCGGCGTCGCCGAGCTGGCGGGTGAAGGAGCATTCGGGATAGTTCGAACAGCCGACGAAGGCGCCGAACTTGCCGAGCTTCAGCGACAGGTTGCCGGTGCCGCATTTCGGACAGATACGCGGGTTCGAACCGTCTTCGCGCGCGGGAAAGACCAGCGGCGCCAGTTCCTCGTTCAATGCATCGAGGACGTCGGTGACGCGCAACTCCTTGATGTCGGCGACGGCGCCGGAAAAATCCTTCCAGAAATCGCGCAGCACGTCCTTCCATGCGAGCTTGCCGTCGGAAATCTCGTCGAGCTTTTCCTCCAGCGAAGCGGTGAAGTCGTACTCGACATAACGCTCGAAGAAGCTTTCGAGGAAGGCCGACAATAGCCGGCCCTTTGCCTGCGGCACCAGCTTGCGCTTGTCGATGGTGACATAGTCACGATCCTCGAGCGTCTTCAGGATCGCCGTATAAGTCGACGGCCGGCCGATGCCCAACTCTTCCAGCTTCTTGATCAGCGAAGCTTCCGAATAACGCGGCGGCGGCTCGGTGGTGTGCTGGGTGGCGTTGATCGCCTCGCGTGTGAGCTGCTCGCCGGCACGGATCTCGGGCAGGCGGCGGCTTTCCTCGTCTTCCGAATCTTCTTCCTTCTGCTCGATGTAAGCGGCAAGGAAGCCGTCGAAGCGAACAACCGAGCCTACAGCGCGAAGCTCGGCGGTGCGCGGGCCGTTGACTGCCTCTATCTCGACCGTGGTGCGCTCTATCTCGGCCGGCTGCATCTGGCTGGCGATGGCGCGTTTCCAGATCATCTCGTAAAGCCGCGCCTGGTCGGCGTCGAGATACTGCTTGACGGAAGCCGGCGTGCGCATGAAATCGGTCGGACGGATCGCTTCGTGCGCCTCCTGGGCATTCTTGGCCTTGGCGGAATAGTAGCGCGGCTTTTCAGGCAGGTATTTAGGGCCGAATTCCTTGGCAATCGCATCGCGTGCGGCAGAGATCGCCTCCGGTGCCATCTGCACGCCATCGGTCCGCATATAGGTGATCAGGCCGGTGGTCTCACCGCCGATCTCCATGCCCTCATAGAGCCGCTGCGCCACCTGCATGGTGCGATTGGCCGAAAAGCCGAGACCCGATGAGGCTGCCTGCTGCAGCGTCGAGGTGGTGAAGGGCGGCCCGGGATTGCGCTTGGTCGGCTTCGCTTCGACAGACGCCGCCTTGAAGCTGGCGCCTTCGAGCATCGCTTTGATGTCGTCGGCCTGCGCCTTGTTGGAAATGTCGAGCTTTTGCAGCTTCTTGCGCTCGAAGGCGGTCAGCCGCGCCTCGAAATTTTCCTTGCGCGGCGTACCGAGAATGGCGGCGACCTGCCAGTATTCCTCGCGGATGAAGCGCTCGATCTCGGATTCGCGGTCGCAGACCAGACGCAGCGCCACCGACTGGACGCGGCCGGCGGAGCGGGCGCCGGGCAGCTTGCGCCACAGCACGGGCGACAGCGTGAAGCCGACCAGATAGTCGAGCGCGCGGCGGGCGAGATAGGCATCGACCAGCGGCGCGTCGATCTGGCGCGGATTGGCCATCGCCTCCAGCACGGACGCCTTGGTGATGGCGTTGAAGACGACGCGGCTGACCGGCTTGTCCTTCAACGCGCGCTTTTGCTTCAGCACTTCCAGGACATGCCAGGAGATCGCTTCGCCCTCGCGGTCCGGATCGGTGGCGAGGATCAGCCCGTCGGCGTCCTTGACCGCCTTGGCAATATCGGCGAGACGCTTTCCAGACGCGGTGTCGACGGCCCAGGACATGGCAAAGTCCTCATCCGGACGCACCGAGCCATCCTTGGCCGGCAGATCGCGGACATGGCCGAACGAGGCCAGAACCTTGTAGTTCTTGCCGAGATATTTGTTGATTGTCTTCGCCTTGGCCGGCGATTCGACGACGACGACGTCCATACGGTCTCATATCAGTTGTGATGCGGCAGAAGAATTCCGCTGCGCGCGACGAAATCTCGTTCAATGTGTCGCTCACATGGCCGCGCTTTTGCATCCGGTCAAGGCCAAGCAGTCAAAATGCGGCCCTGTACCGAATGTGCAACCTAACGGCGCCATGCGATTTTCCGCAATCCTGGATAAGGGAAATGGCCAGCCTATCACTGGACAAGCCCGGCAATTGATCCTGGAGAACGGGACAAACTCTCCCGCGGATATAAGAGAAACATCGAGCACGCGCCAGCCCTGCTTGAACAGATGCTGTGAAGCGCGCAATCGGTAGCCCGGCATTTTGCTCGGACAGTCGCAAGGAAGTACCGTGCTGAAAAGCTGGCCGCCAGGGCGGTTGGGTCGAGTTCCCAGCGACCAACCGTGTTACCGCCTGTTACAGCCGATCAGAAGCTCAAGGCCTAGTCGGCCTTGGCGATGTGCCAGACGCCGCCGACACCCTCGCCGGTCACGTCGCCGGTCTTCTTGTCCTTGATGAACGTGTAGAGCGGCTTACCTTCGTAGGCCCACATCCTGGTGCCGTCGGTGCGGTCGACGATCGTCCACTCGCCCTCGGCCTTGGCGTTGGCGTCAGCCTTCAGCGGCGGCCAATTGGCGGCGCATTTGTCGTAGCAGTTCGACTTGCCCGCCTCGTCCTTGTCGTAGGTGTAGAGCGTCATGCCGCTGGCGTCGGTGTAGATCTTGGTGCCGCCGACCTCCGCTTCCTTCCACGCCTCGGCGGCGAAGGATGCGGCAGTGCCGAGCAAAAGCGCGGCCATGCCAATTGGGATCGTTTTCATGGACTTCTCCCTGGATCATTCGAAAAGCGCGCGGAACAACGCAGCTTCGTTTGATCAACGCTGCCTGGCTGCCCTTTCTTCCCGGGCGGGCGTCGACTTGCTACCCAATGTGATGGGGCCACGCGATGGTGATTGGCGGACGACCGCCGTCGCGGCTATATGGCTGCGCAGTCATCGGGAGACGGAAATGGCATTGGACGTCGGCTATGTCAGTGCGATCGGGGCGGGAGCGATTTCCTTCCTGTCCCCCTGCGTGCTGCCGCTGGTGCCGCCTTACCTGTGCTATATGGCCGGCGTGTCGGTCGACGATTTTCGCGGCGAGGCCGGCATTACGGCAAAGGCCGGTGCGCGAGGCGCGCTGGTTAATTCCTCCATCGCCTTCGTGCTCGGCTTCTCGACCGTCTTCGTCGCGCTCGGCGCCGGTGCCTCGACCATCGGCCATCTGCTGCGGGTCTGGCAGGAGCCGCTGGCAATGGCGGCCGGCGTGCTGATCATCCTGATGGGGCTGAATTTCCTCGGCGTACTGCGCATCCCTTTGCTTTCACGCGAGGCGCGCTTCCAGTCACAAGGCAAGCCGGCCAGCCTGATCGCCGCTTACGTAATGGGCCTGGCCTTCGCCTTTGGCTGGACGCCCTGTATCGGCCCGGTGCTGGGGCCGATCCTGACGCTTGCCGGCGGCCGCGAGACGGTGGGCGAGGGCGCGCTGCTGCTTGCCGCCTATTCGCTCGGCCTCGGTATTCCCTTCCTCGTTGCGGCGCTGTTTTCAGGCGCCTTCATGCGCTTTCTCGGGAAATTCCGCGTCCATCTCGGCCGCGTCGAAAAGGCCATCGGCGCGTTGCTGGTGGTCGCCGGCGTGTTTTTCCTGACCGGCGGCGTGCAGGCGGTGTCCTATTGGTTGCTCGAGAATTTTCCGGTGCTGGGGCAATTGGGATAGGTTTGCCGCCCGGCCGAAGCGCGAGGCCGTAGCTGCGGCGCAGGGCACCGCAGCTACGCGGTCCATTCACCTTCGAAATAGCCCGGCTGGTCGATATCGGCGATGAGCCCGGGTCCGCTCGGCGCCCACCCCAGCAGCGCGCGAGTCCGCTCGCTCGAGGTCGGGACATCCATCGCCGCGAACATCGCGAACCAGCCAAAATGATCGGCGGCTTCTTCCGCGGACTTGGCGACGACCGGCACGTTCAGGCGCCGGCCGATCACGCCGGCGATGTCCTTGAACGGCACGCCTTCTTCGGCGATCGCGTGATATCGCCCGCCATCGGCTCCATGCTCGAGCGCAAGCCGGTAAACGCGGGCGGCATCGAACCGATGCACGGCAGGCCAGCGATTGAGCCCTTCGCCGATATAGGCCGACACGCCCTTCTTGCGAGCGAGGTCGATGAGAATAGGAACGAAGGCGTGGTCGCCTTGGCCATGGACCGACGGAGGAAGGCGCACAACCGACGCGCGCACGCCGCGTGCCGCCAGCGCGGCGGCTGTCGCTTCGGAGGCGCGGGGATACGAAGCGGAAGAGGGGACAGGCGCATCTTCCTCGGTCGCGATACGGCCCCGCGCCTGGAGCGCGGTTCCGGAGGTGACGAGCAGGGGCCGCTCGGAGCCTTCGAGTGCACCGCCCAAGGCCTCGATGGCGCGCCGGTCCATCTCGCAATTTTGCGCGAATTTCGAGAAGTCGTGGTTGAAGCCGGTATGGATCACTCCATCAGCTGCCGCTGCGCCCCTGCTGAGGCTTTCGAGGTCTTCGAGGTCACCTCGATGCACCTCGGCTCCGGTGGCTGCAAGCGACTTGGCCGACGCCGCCGAGCGGGCGAGGCCGAGCACCTGATGGCCGGCGCCGATGAGTTCTTGAACGACGGCAGAACCGACGAATCCGGTCGCTCCGGTAACGAAAACACGCATCACGACTTCTCTTGTTCGTTTCTGACCACGACCATTTTCGCGGCACAGTTGTGTCGTGATAGGCGCTTGAGAAAATACGATCTATGCGGTAAAGTCGGTATTATCTTCGCAATCGTCCGGAATGACCTGTGGATCCCCTTTCAGATGTGCTCTCGCTGCTGAAGCCGCGAAACTATATGTCGGCCGGTTTCGATGCTGGTGGTGAATGGTCGATCCAGTTCCCCGACCAGCAGCAAAGCATCAAGACCGGAGCGGTGATCTCCGGCCGGTGCTGGCTATTAGTGGAGGGCGTTGCCGACGCAGTGCGCCTTGAGACGGGCGACTGCTTCCTGCTGCCGAGTGGACGGCCTTTCCGCCTTGCAAGCGACATGAGCTTGTCGCCTGTTGAAGCCGTCAAGATTTTTCCGCCAGCGCGGGCCGGCGGTGTCGTGACCCACAATGGCGGCGGTGATTTCTTTCTGGTCAGCAGCCGCTTCGCGCTTGGCGGCAATCATGCCGGCATCCTGTTGCGGATGCTGCCAGCCATTGTGCATATCCGCAAAGAGTCGGACCAGTCGGCGCTGCGCTGGTCGGTGGAGCGGATGATGCAGGAGCTGCGCGAGTCACAGCCGGGCGGCTTTCTGGTGATCCAGCACCTCGCCCACATGATGCTGGTTCAGGCGCTGCGGCTGCATCTTTCGGAAGGATTGAAAGGCGGCATCGGCTGGCTCTTTGCCCTCGCGGACAAACAGATCGGCGCGGCGATCAGCGCCATGCATGACGATCCGGCGCATGGCTGGACGTTACAGGAACTGGCGGAACGGGCCGGCATGTCGCGATCGACCTTTGCGCTCAGATTCAAGGAGACGGTTGGCGCGTCGCCGATGGACTATTTGACGCGGTGGCGAATGCTGCTGGCCGGCGACCGGCTGACGAATTCCAGCGATCCCGTCGCCGTCATAGCGCTTTCGCTCGGCTACGAATCCGAAAGCGCCTTCAGCACAGCCTTCAAGCGGGTCATGAACTGTTCGCCACGGCAATACGGCCGTGGCCGAGCCTCCAGTTTCGCATCACGCAACGAGGCGGAAGCCGCCTGAGCCGATCGGCTTGAGCGTGTCGCGGGTTGGAGGTTCCACCGTCTCACCGGAATTTAACCGCATTGGTGCAGCATGGCGCCGGTGCTACTAACGCTTCGATTCCAGACCCCTTTCAACGGTTGCTGTCCCCATGAGCCAGAGATCCTGCCTGTCCATCATCCTCGCCGCCGGCGAAGGCACGCGCATGAAGAGTGCAGTGCCGAAAGTGCTGCACACAATCGCCGGCCTGCCGATGGTTGCCCATGTTGTGAAGGCGGCCGAGGCCGCGGGCAGCGGCGAGTTGGCGCTGGTGATCGGCCATGGCGCCGATGAGATGCGCAAGGCCGCACTCAAGTTTGCGCCGAAGGCCGAGGCTTTCGTTCAGGAAAAACGTCTCGGCACCGCGCACGCCGTGCTTGCCGCACGCGCAGCAATATCAAAAGGTTATGACGACATCTTGGTGATGTTTGGCGACACGCCGTTGATCGATCCGGAAGCGCTCGCGGCGGCGCGGCTGAAGCTGGCGGAAGGTGCGGCCGTCGTCGTGGTCGGCTTCCGTACGGAAAATCCTTCGGGCTACGGCCGGCTTATCGAAAAGGCCGGCAAGCTCGTGGCCATCCGCGAGGAGAAGGACTGCTCGGACGAGGAGAAGAAAATCACCTTCTGCAATGGCGGGCTGATGGCGGTCGCCGGCAGGCACGCGCTGAAGCTGCTCGATGAAGTCGGCAGCAAGAACGCCAAGGGCGAGTATTATCTCACCGACATCGTCGAGATCGCCGCTGCGCAGGGTTTTGATGTGGTCGCCACCGAAGCAAGTTTCGAGAACGCGCTCGGCATCAACAACCGTGCCGAGCTTGCCCAGGCGGAAGGTATCTGGCAGGCGCGCCGCCGGCGCGAGGCGATGCGTTCCGGCGTTACGCTGATCGCGCCCGAAACCGTGTTCTTCTCGCACGATACCGAGATCGGTGCCGACACGATCGTGGAGCCCAATGTCTGGTTCGGACCGGGCGTGAAAATCGCGACGGGCGCCAAGATCCATGCCTTCAGCCATATCGAAGGCGCCACCATCGCGTCGAATTGCGATGTCGGGCCGTTCGCGCGGCTGCGGCCCGGGGCCGATCTGAGAAACAAGGCCAAGGTCGGCAATTTCTGCGAGGTCAAGCAGGCGATCGTCGAGGAGGGCGCGAAGGTCAACCATCTGACCTATATCGGCGATGCCCGCATCGGCGCCGGTGCCAATATCGGCGCCGGCACCATCACCTGCAATTATGACGGCTATTCGAAATTCTTCACCGATATCGGCGAGGGCGCCTTCATAGGCTCGAACTCCTCGCTGGTGGCGCCGGTGTCGATCGGCAAGGGCGGCTACATCGCCTCGGGCAGCGTCATCACCGAAAGCGTACCCGACGATGCGCTGGCCTTCGGCCGCGCCCGCCAGCGGACTCTAGCCGGCAAGGGCAAGGAGTTGCGAGAGCGTTTTTCTCAGGCCGCGGTGGCCCGTAAAAAAGGGTAGACTAGCGGAACTCGGCGACAAGCTGGATTTCGCCAACGATTGCATCGTTGAAGGCCGACAGGTCTTCGGCCGGGATCCAGTATTCCAGATGCGCCCGGCTGCCGGCATGCTGGACGCTGTAACGGTCCAGAAAGCTGCGACGCACCTCGAAACGCGTCACGAAACCTGATCCGCTCGCGGGCACATTCCAGTCTCGGGCGATCTGGGTGGCATAGGCCTCGCTGGTGACCGGATAGAAGATCGGCTGATCGGCAAGTCGAGGAGGAAAGGCGCGCATCCCTGCCCTCTGGATCAACTCCAGTTCGCGGGGCCCAACCGGACGCCAAAGCGTCACCGTGTCAATTCGTTCGTTCATAGCCGCATCATGTCTTTGACTGATTTCTGGAGCCGTTGAGCCGAGATAGGATACATAAGCGGAGAAACTGAGCAATTGCAGTAACCGGATTGCAAGTGCGCGCTGTCATGGTGCATCTGTGCAGGATAGTCCGGCTGATACCGGACGAAATGGAATGTGATTTTTCGCGACAGCCCGGCAGTCTCTAAATAGCGCCGGGTTTGAGGTCGGAATCGGGGGCAAGCGCCATGTGCGGTATCGTTGGAATTGTCGGTAACTCGCCGGTCGCGCCGCTTATCGTCGATGCGCTGAAAAGGCTCGAATATCGCGGCTATGACTCGGCCGGCGTCGCCACGATCGAGCACGGCAGGCTTGACCGCCGCCGCGCCGAGGGCAAGCTGGTCAATCTCGAGCGCCGGCTGAAGGACGAACCGCTCGACGGCATGATCGGCATCGGCCACACGCGCTGGGCCACACATGGCGTTCCGAACGAGAGCAATGCGCATCCGCATTTTTCCGACGGCGTCGCCATCGTCCATAACGGCATCATCGAGAATTTCGCCGAATTGCGCGACGAGCTGATGCGCGACGGCTACAGTTTCGCCTCGCAGACCGATACCGAAGTCGTCGCTCATTTGGTGGCGCGCGAACTGGCCAAGGGGCTGAAGCCGGTTGAGGCGGCGCACAAGGCGCTGAAGCGGCTGGAAGGCGCCTTTGCGCTCGCCATCATGTTCAAGGGCGACGAGGATCTGATCGTCGGCGCCCGCAACGGCCCGCCGCTCGCCGTCGGTCATGGCGATGGCCAGATGTTCCTTGGCTCCGACGCCATTGCGCTTGCCCCTTTCACCAATTCGATCACCTATCTGGAAGACGGCGACTGGGCGGTGGTGCGCCGCAACGAGGTCGATATCTTCGACATGGGCGGCAACAAGGTCGACCGCAAACGCCAACAGTCGCTCAGCACGAGCTTCATGGTCGACAAAGGCAACCGCCGCCATTTCATGGAAAAGGAAATCCATGAGCAGCCGGAAGTGATCTCGCACACGCTGGCGCATTATGTTGATTTCGTCAGCGGCGTCTCGAAGCCGCTCGACCTGCCGTTCGATTTCGCCAAGATCGACCGGCTGGCGATCTCGGCCTGCGGCACCGCCTATCTCGCCGGGCTGATCAGCAAATACTGGTTCGAGCGCTATGCGCGGCTGCCGGTCGACATCGATGTCGCTTCGGAGTTCCGCTATCGCGAGATGCCGCTGTCGAAGAACGATGCCGCTTTCTTCATCTCGCAATCGGGTGAGACCGCCGACACGCTGGCGTCGCTGCGCTACTGCCGCAAGGCCGGCATGAAGATCGGCGCGGTCGTCAATGTGCGCGAATCGACCATGGCGCGCGAATCCGACGTCATCCTGCCGACGTTGGCCGGCCCGGAGATCGGCGTCGCTTCGACCAAGGCGTTCACCTGCCAACTTTCCGTGCTGGCCTCGCTGGCGGTGCGGGCGGGCGTGGCGCGCGGAACGATTTCGCAGGAGCAGGAGAAAACGCTGATACGCGAGCTGTCGGAAGCGCCGCGTTATGCGAACCAGGTGCTAAAGCTCGACGGGCAGATCGAAAAGGTCGCGCGCGACCTCTCGCACTACAAGAATGTGCTTTATCTCGGCCGCGACACCAATTTTCCGCTGGCCATGGAAGGTGCGCTGAAGCTCAAGGAGATCTCCTACATCCATGCCGAAGGCTATGCTGCCGGCGAGTTGAAACACGGCCCGATCGCGCTGATCGACGAGAACATGCCCGTCATCGTCATCGCGCCGCATGACCGCATCTTCGAAAAGACCGTGTCGAACATGCAGGAGGTCGCGGCACGCGGCGGCAAGATCATCCTGATCACCGACAGCAAGGGCGCCGCACACGCTACGGTGAAGACGATGGAGACGATCGTTTTGCCGGACGTGCCGGAAATCATCTCGCCGATCATCTACGCGCTGCCGATCCAGATGCTCGCCTATTTCACCGCCGTGTTCATGGGCACGGATGTCGACCAGCCTCGCAACCTGGCGAAATCGGTAACGGTGGAATGATCGGTTCCAAACGGCTACCGATAGGGTCCAACGACAATTTAGTATCAGTTATTGATACATATTTCTTGCACCCTGTCTTGTATCAATGTATGATACAAGACGAGGGCAGAAGTTGATCGTTTCGTTCAAAGGCAAAGCGGTGGAAGCGGTTGCCGAGGGGAAGGCACCGAAAGGTTTTCCACCGGATCTGGTTGCCCGCGGCGAACGTCGTCTTCGAGCGAACGAAAACGCCGCACAATTGAACGACCTTCGATCGCCACCCGGAAATCGCCTTGAAGCCCTGAAAGGGAGCAGAGCTGGGCAGCATTCAATTCGTATCAACGACCAATGGCGTATCTGCTTCAAATGGACCAACGCTGGCGCCGAAGAGGTGGAGATCGTCGACTACCATTGAGCGGGCACTTGCCCTAAACCCTTGAGGTCTCTGAACCATGCTCAAGTTCGTTCGTCCAATTCACCCCGGAGAGTTCCTGCGCGAGGAATATCTCGTCCCGCTCGGTATGAGTGCCGGTGCGCTGGCGAAGAAGCTCAATCTTCCTCGTACCCGTATCGAACGCATTGCCAAGGAAGAGATCGGCCTGACTCCTGATACCGCGCTTCGCCTCGCCAGGTTCTTCAACACCACGCCGGAATTCTGGATGAATTTTCAGCAGGCTTATGAACTTGAAACCGAGGCGAAGAAACTCGCACCGGAGCTCGAGAAGATCGAACCGCTGGAAGCCGCGGCATAGTTGATCTTTTAAAAACTTCGCCATTCCAAAGCGCCTTGGGGTTCAGTAGTGTCGCGCTGCAAACACACGCTGCGGTGAACCATGTCGGATGCTCTCAAGACCTCAGGCATGACCCGGCTGAGAAACTATTTCCTGACCGGCTTCGTCGTTTGCGCGCCGCTGGCGATTACTGCCTACATTGCCTGGTCGCTGATCGGCTGGGTCGATTCCTGGGTGAAACCCTACATTCCGGTACGCTACAATCCGGACACGTACCTCCCGTTTCCAGTGCCGGGTTTTGGGCTGATCGTTGCCTTGATCCTCATCACCTTCATCGGCTTTATGACCGCCAATATCGTTGGCCGCGCCATCGTCAACTTCGGCGAGCGCCTGCTTGGCCGCATGCCGCTGGTGCGCGGCATCTACCGTTCGCTGAAGCAGATTTTCGAGACCGTGCTGTCGAACAAGGGCGACATGTTCCGCCAGGTCGGGTTGGTCGAATATCCGCGCAAAGGGGTCTGGTCGCTGGTCTTCGTCGCCAGCGAGAAGGAAACCGAGATCAACCAGAAGCTCGACCGGGAAGGCGATCCGCTGATTGCCGTATTCATGCCATGTACGCCCAACCCGACGACGGGCTTTCTGATGTATGTGCCGAAATCCGACATTGTGCTGCTCGACATGACAATCGAGGACGGAGCCAAGCTGATCGTGTCGGCCGGCTTGGTGGCGCCGGCGGTCAAAATGGTGACGGTGAACGGCGAGCAGATCCACGGCGCGCTTGCCAATCCTCCGCTCGACACGATGCCTCAGCCGGCACGCAGGAGCCGCACGGCCTCGTCGCGGCCGAACAGATAGAGCAACAGGCGCAGCGCCGTGCCGCGTTCGGACTGCAATTCCGGATCGCGCGACAGGATCAGCCGCGCATCGTCGCGAGCGGCCTCGAGCAGGTCGGCATGCGCCTCGATGCGCGCCACCTGGAAGCCCGGCGTGCCGGACTGGCGGGTGCCGAGCAACTCGCCTTCGCCGCGCAGCTTCAGATCCTCTTCGGCGATACGGAAGCCGTCCTCGGTCTCGCGCATTACCGACAAACGGCGTTTTGCCGTCTCGCCGAGCGGATCCTTGTAGAGCAGCACGCACGATGAAGGCTTGTCGCCACGCCCGACCCGGCCGCGCAATTGGTGCAGTTGGGCGAGGCCAAAACGCTCGGCATGCTCGATGACCATGATTGTCGCGTCCGCCACATCGACGCCGACCTCGATGACGGTGGTGGCGATCAGGATACGGGTGTCGCCCTGCTTAAAGGCGCGCATCGCCTCGTCCTTGTCGGCGCCTTTCATGCGACCATGCACCAGGCCGACGCGGTCGCCGAACAGCGGCTTCAGCGAGGCAAAACGGTCCTCGGCCGACATCAGCTTGATCTCCTCGGATTCCTCGACCAGCGGACAGATCCAGTAGATTTTCTGGCCATCGGCGACGGCGTCGAGCATGCGTCCGATCAGTTCGTCGAGCCGTTCAAGCGGCAAGGTGACGGTGCGGATCGGCTGGCGGCCGGCCGGCTTTTCCGTCAGCTTCGACACATCCATGTCGCCGAATGCAGTCAGCACCAGCGTCCGCGGTATCGGCGTTGCCGTCATCACCAGCATGTCGGGCGCGTCGCCCTTGGCGGTGATCGCAAGGCGCTGGTGGACACCGAAACGGTGCTGCTCGTCGACGACGGCGAACACGAGGTCACGGAACGTCACCGTTTCCTGGAACAGCGCATGGGTGCCGACGACAATGTCGATGTCACCATTGGCCAGCCCGGTCAGCGTGTCGGCACGCTCGCGGCCCTTTTCGCGACCTGTGAGGACGGCGACACGCAGGCCGGCCCGTTCCGCCAACGGCGCAATCGTTGCCAGATGCTGGCGCGCCAGGATTTCGGTCGGCGCCATCAATGCCGCCTGGCCGCCGGCCTCGACGGCACGCGCCATGGCAAGCAGCGCGACCACCGTCTTGCCTGAGCCGACATCGCCCTGCAAAAGGCGCAGCATGCGTTCGGGGTCACCGAGATCGGCGTTGATTTCGGCAAGCGCCATTTCCTGCGACATGGTCAGCGAATAGGGGAGTGCCACGCGCAGTTGTTCGACTATGCGGCCGTCGCCGACAAGTGGCCGGCCAGATAATCGGCGGACCTTGGCCCGCACCAGCGCCAGCGATACCTGGCCGGCCAAGAACTCGTCATAGGCAAGGCGCCGCCACGCTGCGCCGTCGACAGAGACGTCGATCGGGTCGGCAGGATTGTGGATGCGGTTGAGCGCATCGCTGAAAGCAGGAAAGGCATGGCGGCGCCGGAACTCACCGTCCTGCCATTCGGGCAGCACCGGCAGGCGGGCCAGCGCCTGGCCGATGGCCCGGCGCAGCACCTTGCCCGAGAGCCCGGCGGTCAGCGGATAGACCGGCTCGACCAGCGGCAGGTTTTCCGCGTCGCCGGCAAGTGCGATATGGTCGGGGTGAACCATGGTCGGGCGGCCGTTGAACCATTCCATGCGGCCGGAGACGACGACATGCTCGCCTACGGGCATCGCCTTTTCGAGATAGGCGGCATGGGCATGGAAGAAGGTCAGCGCGATTTCGCCGGTGTCGTCATGGGCGTAGACCCGGTAGGGTACCGACCTGTTGCCGCGCGGCGGCGGCTGGTGGCGGTCGATGCGGACGTCGAGCGTAACGATGGCGCCTTCCGCCGAGCCGGCGATGCCAGGCCGGTTGCGGCGATCGATGACGGTATGCGGCAGCACGAACAAGAGATCCCCGGCGCGCGCGGCCCGGTCGCCGAGGTCGGCTGCTACGACTTTTTCGATCAGGGCGCCAACTTTTGGCCCGACCCCGGCAAGCGAGGTGATCGGGACAAACAGCGGATCGAGGAGGGAGGGACGCATGATGTCAGCTTATGTTGCGGCGACTGTAGCGCAAGGCTGACACCGCCTTCTATCCACGCTATATGCGCCGCCTGGGCAAGGATGTTGCAAGATGACCGGAACGAAACGATCAAGCGAGGGGCTCGATGCCCGCCGCCGCAAGCTTCTGTTTCGTTCGTGGCACCGCGGCATGCGCGAGATGGACCTTATACTCGGCAGCTTCGCCGACGCCGAGATCGGCGCCTTGACCGACGACGAGATCGACCAATATGAGAGGCTCCTCGACATTCCCGACACCGAATTCCTGCCTCTCGTCACTGGCGAACGCCCGGTTCCGGCGGATATCGACTGTGCCGTCCTGCAAAAAATCCTGGCTTCGCGCCGGGAGATGACCTTCTGAACAACGTGTAGCCATGAGCCTTATCCCTACGATCGGTCTGCCGAAAGGCCGCGCCGGCCAGTTCATCGTCGATGGCGTCGCCGACGGCTACGAAGCCTTTGCGCTGGTGCAGGCTGCGCACGAGATCGCCCCCGACAAGCCGGTGCTGTTCGTGGCGCGCGACGGCCAGCGTCTGCCGGCGATCGTCGAGGCGCTTGCCTTTGCGGCGCCGGGCCTGCCGGTGCTGGAACTGCCGGCCTGGGACTGCCTGCCTTACGACCGCGTCTCGCCCGGCGCCGATGCCGCCGCAAGGCGGCTCGATGCACTGGCCGCAATGATTGCGCTGGCGAAGAAGCCGCACCGCGCCGTCGTCCTCACCACTGCGAATGCGCTGTTGCAACGCATTCCGCCGGCTGAACTCGTCGAGGCGCAGACCTTCCACGCCAAACCCGGCAACCAGATAGACATGAACGTGCTGGTGTCGCGGCTGGAGAATTCCGGCTTCGAGCGAGTGCCGACAGTGCGCGGCATCGGCGAATTTGCGGTGCGCGGCGGCATTCTCGATCTCTTCGCGCCCGGCTGGACGGAGGCACTGCGCCTCGATTTCTTCGGCGATACGCTGGAATCGATCCGCGTCTTCGACACCGCAACCCAGCGCACCATCGGCCAACGCAAATCGATGGCGCTGCAGGCGATGAGCGAGGTGGCGCTGACGCCGGAAACCATCAGCCGCTTCCGCCGCGCCTACATCGAAGCCTTTGGCGCGCCCTCCCGCGACGATGGGCTCTATGCGGCGGTCAGCGAGGGCAGGCGGTTTGCCGGCATGGAGCACTGGCTGCCGTTCTTCTATGAGCGGCTGGAAACCGTCTTCGACTACCTGCCCGATGCGCCTGTGGTTTTCGACCATCTGGCGCATGAGGCACTGGCCGAGCGCCACACTCTGATCCTCGACCACTACGAAGCGCGCAAGAAGCAGGCCGACGGCGCCTTGAAGGACGCGGTGCCCTACAAGCCGGTGCCGCCGGATCTGCTCTATCTGTCGCCCGAGAACCTGATTGCCTCGCTTGGCCCGCGCGAGGCGATAGATTTCACGGCCTTCGACGCGCCCGATGCCGGCGCGAAAAAGGTGTTCCATGCCGGCTCGCGCCACGGCCGCAGCTTCGTCGAGGAACGCGCCGATCCTAACGCCAACGTTTTCGACGTCGTCGTAAAACACATTTCCGACGAGCGCGCTGGACGCCGCCGTGTCGTCGTCGCCGGCTGGACTGAAGGTTCGCTCGACCGGCTCGGCCAGATCCTGGTCGAGCATCACCTTGGCAATCTGAAGCCGGTGGCGACGCTTGCCGAAGCCGAAAGGCTTGAGCCAGGGCAGGCGGGACTGGCCGTGCTGCCGCTCGAATCCGGCTTCGAGACTGAGAAACTGGTCGTCGTCGCCGAGCAGGACATTCTCGGCGACCGGCTGATCCGGCGCTCGAAGCGCAAGAAGCGCGCGTCCGACTTCATCGCCGAGGCTTCGGCATTGTCTTCAGGCGATATCGTCGTCCATGCCGACCATGGCATTGGCCGCTTCATCGGGCTGCGCACCATCGAGGCGGTCGGTGCGCCGCACGATTGCCTCGAAATCCACTATGCCGGCGACGATCGGCTATTCTTGCCGGTGGAAAACATCGAGCTGCTGTCGCGCTATGGCTCGGATTCGGCCGAGGCGACGCTCGACAAGCTTGGCGGCGGCGCCTGGCAATCGCGCAAGGCGCGGCTGAAGAAGCGCCTGCTCGACATGGCCGGGCAACTGATCCGCATCGCGGCCGAGCGACAGATGCGGGCCGCGCCGGCGTTGGTGCCGGCGGAAGGCCTCTATGGCGAGTTTGCAGCGCGTTTTCCCTATGAGGAGACCGATGACCAGCAGACGGCGATCGATTCGGTCATGGATGATCTAGGCGCCGGAAAGCCGATGGACCGGCTGATCTGCGGCGATGTCGGCTTCGGCAAGACCGAAGTTGCACTTCGCGCCGCCTTCATTGGGGCGATGGAAGGCTTTCAGGTGGCCATAGTGGTGCCGACGACATTGTTGTCGCGCCAGCATTTCAAGACCTTCTCGCAGCGCTTCTCCGGCCTGCCGATCCGCGTCGCCCAGGCCTCGCGGCTGGTCGGCGCCAAGGAATTGGCGGAGACCAAGAAGGGCATCGCCGAAGGCCAGATCGATATCGTCGTCGGCACGCATGCACTGCTCGGCTCCTCGATCTCGTTCAAGAATCTTGGTCTGCTGATCATCGATGAGGAGCAGCATTTCGGCGTCAAGCACAAGGAGCGGCTGAAGGATCTCAAGACCGACGTCCACGTTCTGACTTTGTCGGCGACGCCGATCCCACGCACGCTGCAGCTTGCCTTGACCGGCGTGCGCGAGTTGTCGCTGATCGCTACGCCGCCGGTCGACCGCCTGGCGGTGCGCACCTTCATCTCGCCCTTCGATCCGCTGGTCATCCGCGAGACGCTGCTCAGAGAACGCTACCGCGGCGGCCATTCCTTCTACGTCGTACCGCGCATCAGCGATCTCGCGGAAATCCATGATTTTCTGCGCGAATCTGTACCTGAGCTGAAAGTGGCGGTGGCCCATGGCCAGATGCCGCCCCGCGAGCTCGACGATATCATGAATGCCTTTTATGACGGCCAGTACGACGTGCTTTTGTCGACCACAATCGTCGAATCCGGCCTCGATATACCGACCGCCAACACGCTGATCGTGCATCGCGCCGACATGTTCGGCCTGTCGCAGCTCTATCAGTTGCGTGGCCGCGTCGGCCGTTCGAAGGTGCGCGCCTATGCGCTGTTCACGCTGCCCGCCAACCGCAAGCTAACCGATACAGCCGAGCGTCGGCTGAAAGTGCTGCAGTCGCTCGATACGCTAGGCGCCGGTTTCCAGCTGGCCAGCCACGACCTCGACATCCGCGGCGCCGGCAATCTGCTTGGCGAAGAGCAGTCGGGCCACATCAAGGAGGTCGGTTTCGAGCTCTACCAGCAGATGCTGGAGGAGGCGGTGGCCGAAGTGAAGGATTCCGGCGAGGTGCAGGACGGCGGCTGGTCGCCGCAGATCGCCGTCGGCACGGCGGTGATGATCCCGGAAAGCTACGTCCCGGATCTGCAGCTCAGGCTGGCGCTCTATCGCCGTCTTGGCGATCTCGAAAATACGGAAGAGATCGATGCTTTCGGCGCCGAGCTGATCGACCGGTTCGGGCCGCTGCCGGAAGAGGTAAAGCATCTGTTGAAGATCGTCTTCATCAAGGCGCTTTGCCGCAAGGCCAACGTGGAGAAGCTCGACGCCGGGCCGAAAGGCGTCGTCATCCATTTCCGCAAGCGGGAATTCCCCAATCCGGTCGGGCTGGTCAAGCTCATCGGCGAACAAGGCTCGCTGGCCAAGATCCGACCCGACCAGAGCGTCGTCTTCAGCCGTGACTGGGCGACGCCCGAGAAGCGGCTGGCTGGCTCAGCGGTTGTCATGACGCAGCTGGCGCGGCTGGTGGAGAAGGCGGCGTAGCAGCGCGTCGGTGGTGCTCTGGGCACAACCGCACCGGCACTTTCGCAGTGCCGTGCTCATTCGCCACGCGACCACTTCCGGTCTAGAATAGGAAATCGGCTTCGTGTATGGAGCCGCGACCCCATATGGGGCGGATTGGCGGGCGATGGCGTCCGTGTGAAAGAGCGTTAGGTGCTTCGATGACGAAATGGTCGCCGAATTCGTGGAGAGCTAAGCCGATCCAGCAGGTTCCTGCCTATCCGGATCTTGCCGCGCTGAGGAACACGGAAGCCCAGCTTGCCACGTTTCCGCCGCTGGTTTTTGCAGGTGAGGCACGCAAGCTGAAGAAGCAGCTTGCAGCCGTCGCTGCCGGTGACGCATTCCTTCTGCAGGGCGGCGATTGCGCCGAGAGCTTCGCCGAGCATGGCGCCGACAATATCCGCGACTTCTTCCGCGTCTTCTTGCAGATGTCGGTGGTGCTGACCTTCGCCGGCGCCCAGCCGGTGGTGAAGGTCGGCCGTGTCGCCGGCCAGTTCGCCAAGCCGCGCTCGTCCGACAATGAGACGAAGGGCGGCGTGACGCTGCCGAGCTATCGCGGCGACATCATTAACGGCATCGAGTTCGACGCCAAGTCGCGCATTCCCGATCCTGCGCGGCAGGAGATGGCGTACCGCCAGTCGGCGGCCACGCTCAACCTGTTGCGTGCCTTCGCCCAAGGCGGCTACGCCAGCCTGGAGAACGTGCATCAATGGATGCTCGGCTTCGTCTCCGACAGCCCGCAGGGCGAGAAATACGAGTCGCTCGCCAACCGCATCACCGAGACGATGGACTTCATGAAGGCCGTCGGCATCACCTCGGAGACTAATTACGCGCTGCGCGAGACCGACTTCTATACCAGTCATGAGGCGCTGCTGCTCGGTTATGAAGAGGCGCTGACTCGCGTCGATTCGACTTCGGGCGACTGGTACGCCACCTCTGGCCACATGATCTGGATCGGTGATCGCACGCGCCAACCCGACCATGCGCATGTCGAATATTGCCGCGGCATCAAGAACCCGCTGGGGCTGAAATGCGGTCCGTCGCTGACGCCGGATGGCCTCTTGCAGCTCATCGACCTGCTCAATCCGGAGAACGAGCCGGGACGGCTGACGCTGATCGCGCGCTTCGGTTCCGACAAGGTTGCTGACCACCTGCCGAAGCTGGTGCGCGCGGTGCAGAAGGAAGGCCGCAGCGTGGTGTGGTCGTCCGACCCGATGCATGGCAACACCATCGAGGCCGCCGGCTACAAGACACGGCCGTTCGACCGCATCCTGAAGGAGGTGCAGACCTTCTTCGAGGTGCATCGCGCCGAAGGCACGCATCCGGGCGGCATCCATGTCGAGATGACCGGCAAGAACGTCACGGAATGCACCGGTGGCGCCCGCGCCATCACCGCCGAAGAGCTGCAGGATCGCTACCACACCCATTGCGATCCGCGCCTCAACGCCGACCAGGCGATCGAGTTGGCGTTCCTGGTCTCCGATCTGCTCAAGAAGACCCATCCGGTGCAGCACAAGCAGGCCGTCAATGGCTGATACGATCTGAACTGTGATGTCATTGAAGAAGCGCCGGGCGAAAACCGGCGCTTTTTCTATTCAATCCCGCCGGTGTCGCGTTTGCTCGTGCCTAACGCGCGCAAAACTGGAATCCTGCCAGGCGATGGCAATTGCATCGGGAGGCCGACATGGCTGATAGTCACAGCGGATCATGCTTGTGCGGGGCAGTGCGGTTCCAGACACGAGGACCGCTACGCGGTGTCGTCTACTGCCATTGCTCGCAGTGCCGGAAGCAGAGCGGGCATTTTTATGCGGCGGCCAACGTTGCCGACCGCGACATCACAATCACCGGCGCGGAGAGCATCACCTGGTACGAGGCCTCTTCGTTCGCCAGGCGCGGCTTCTGCAAGACATGCGGCTCTCTGCTGTTCTGGAAGCCGAGCGATGACGGCTATGTTTCGGTCATGGCAGGGCTGTTCGACGCGCCAACCGGGCTTCAAGGAGAATGCCATATCTTCGTCGGCGACAAGGGCGATTATTACGCCATCGATGATGGGCTGCCGCAGTTCGAGAAGTCGACACCGTCGATCAAGGTGGCAGGCGACTGATTTTTGAAGGGGTCGCCTTATTCCCTTGGTCCAGCCATTGCGCTAATCCCCTGCCGGTGATTCCGAAGGGTTTTGGCATGCAGCGGCTGATCGACGCTTTTTACAATTCGGTGCGGGCGTTTCGCAAACTGGCGGCCAGCGAGGAGGCCTTCCAGCTGGAGCTGACACTGCTCGTGCTTGCCTTGCCGCTCGGCTGGTTCCTTTCGGAATCGTGGCGCGGCTATGCGTTGCTGATCGGCGCGGTGCTGCTCATGATCATGATCGAGGTGTTGAACACCGGCATCGAGGCGGCATGCGACGCGTTCAGCCGCGAATTCAACATCGATATCCAACTGGCCAAGGATTGCGGTTCGCTGGCGGTGCTTATTTCGGTGGTAATCGCTGCAGGCGTCTGGGGCGTCGCCATCGTCGAGCGGATCCTCGGGGTACCGATCTGACGTTTCAAACACTACATGCCGGTCAATTGAGGGAACCGACATGACCGATACCGCCGGATTTCTGCTGCTCGAACGTGAGGGCCTGCCGGACGATCTGCGCTGGCTGGCCGAAAAATATCCGCGCGAGATCTGGCAGGCGCATGCCAACATCCACGGCGTGGCCAATATGTGGCTGCAGCGGCACGATATGTTCCGCGAGCTTGGCGGCATGCTCACCAATGGTATCGGCGATTATCGAGAAGGTAGGCTGAACGCGCCGGAATTCGCGCGCTGGTTCGCGCCGCGCCTCAACCATTTCCTCGGCAATCTCGACGGCCATCACAATGTCGAGGACCATCATTATTTCCCGGTCTTCGCCAGGGCCGAGACCCGTCTGAAGCGCGGCTTCGAGATTCTCGATGCCGATCACCACACAATCCATGAGGGACTGGAGCGCAATGCCGAGGCGGCAAATGCCTTCATCCGCACGCTTCAGGAGAGCGAAGACAAACAGCGTTTCGCCGCCGATGCCTATGCCGACGAGAACAGCCGGCTGATCGCCATGCTGACCAGGCATCTTGCCGACGAGGAAGACCTGATCATCCCGCTGATCCTGGAAAAGGGTGACCGTGCGCTCGGCATAGATTGACGATCAGCTTCCCTTGCGAAGCTCCTTCTTGGCGAGGAAGTGCGACGCCAGCCAGCCGAGGATAGCCACAACGAGGCCGATTGCCAGAGCGATCAGCAACCGCTCGTGGCGGGCCAGCGCCTGGCCGACGATGTGCTCCGCGCCCAGCCCGAAGACATAACCGACAGTGCAGAACAGTGCCGCCCAGACTACCGACGAGATGGCGTTGAGGATGATGAAGCGCGCCGCGGCGATGCCCGACAGCCCGGCCGCGATTCCGCCGACCAGTCGCAGGCCATAGATGTAACGGTTCGACAGCACGAAAATGTTGGGATGAGAGGTGACAAGGCGGTAGGCGTGGCTGAAGCCCGGCCGGGCTCGGAGCCTGATCACGAATTTATGGTCGGCGAAGCTCCGTCCCAAGATGAAGAACAACGTGTCGCCACCGAAGGCGCCGAGCGCGGCTGCGAGAAACGCCTGCCACGGGACGAAGACATGCTGATGCGCAAAAAAACCGCCAAGAATTGCGGCGCTTTCGCCCTCGGCGACGCAGCCCAGAAAAACCGCGACCAATCCATATTGCTCAATGAGACGATGGATGACTTCCGTCATGAAGACGTTCGCTGCTTCGACAGAATGTCGTCGATGCGCTTCACCTGCTCGGCCAGCCGGGCGATCTCGTCTCGCATGCCGATGATCTGGCTGTGGCGCAGTTCGTCGAGCTTTTCGTGTAACGCCATGATCTCGATCTCGGCCTTGAGATTAACCTCATAGTCGTGGGCGGCGTCGATTCGATCGCGCTCCGTCTGGCGGTTCTGCGCCATCATGATCACTGGCGCCTGCAGGGCGGCAACCATGGAAAGCACGAGATTGAGGAAGATGAAGGGATAGGGATCGAAGGCGGCGCGCGACAAGAGCCAGACATTGCCTGCCGTCCACAGGATCAGGAAGCCAATGAATGCCAGGATGAAGGACCACGAGCCGCCGATCCGGGCGATGGTGTCGGCCAGGCGATCTCCAAACGTCTGGTGAAAGGCGACGGCCTTGTTGGTGTCCTTGGAGATCGTGGTGCGCTCGAGCGTAGATTGCAGTACCCGGCTTTCGAGCGCGCTGAGGCCGTCCGGCTTTCGCTTCAGCCAGCGGCTTGCCAGGTCCTCGATCGTTTTGTTCATCGTCGCCTCCGTCGTCAGCGATGAGGTAGAAGCTGCCGGTTCATACGGGAAGTGGTAGATTGACGCGATGGGGTCAGGAAACAATGGTGGATTTTCAGAAAATTCGCGCCCGTGCAGCGAAGCGCAAAGGCGGTGAGGCAGCGCTGACGTCGCTGCTGGGTCCTATGCCCGACAATGCCGCGGTGGCAAAGATTGCGGACGACCGGATCCTGTCGACCATGGCCGAGCGGGTTTTTGCCGCCGGCTTTGTCTGGCGCGTCATCGAGCAGAAATGGCCGGGTTTCGAGGAAGCATTTCTTGGCTTCGAGCCGAAGCGGCTGCTGTTCCAGCCTGACGATTTCTGGCACGATCTCACAGCCGACAAGCGCATCGTCCGCAATCCGCAGAAGATCAAATCCGTACGTGACAACGCAGCCTTCGTCGAGCGCGTGTCGAAGGAGCATGGCAGCTTCGGCAAGTTCCTGGGCAATTGGCCGGCGGATGACCAGGTCGGATTGATGGCCTATCTCGGCAAGCATGGCAGCCGGCTCGGCGGCAATACCGGCCAGTATTTTCTGCGCTGGCTGGAGTGGGACGCCTTCATCGTCTCGGCCGACATGGCGGCAGCGCTGCGCGACGCCGGGCTCGACCTCGCGCAGAGCCCGACATCGAAGAAGGATTTGGGCAAGATCCAAGTGCAGATAAACGCCTGGGCGGCGGAAACCGGGCTGCCGCGCCGGCACATTTCGCGCATTCTGGCAATGTCGATCGGCGAGAACCATCCGCCGGAAGCCTTGCGCGAATATATGGGCGAATAGGATCGCCTGTTTGGTCCAAACGAACGCCATTGCTCGACGAATTTTGCCGCGCTAAACCCACGGGCATGACAGAAAAGACCGCTCCAGACATATTGCGCATCGCCGTCGCCCAGCTCAATCCGACGGTCGGCGACGTCGCCGGCAATCTTGCCAAGGCACGCGAGGCGAGGGCGGATGCCGCCCGCCAAGGCGCCGACCTCGTGCTGTTTACCGAGCTTTTCCTTGCCGGCTATCCGCCTGAGGATCTGGTGCTGAAGCCCGCCTTCCTGAAGGCCTGCGAGCGGGCGGCGGAGGATTTCGCCGGCGATACCGCCGACGGCGGCCCGGGTTTCGTCATCGGCACGCCGTTGAAGCGCAAGACCGGCACGCACAATTCGATCATCTTTGCCGATGGCGGCAAGATCCTTGCCGAACGCTACAAGCTTGATCTGCCGAATTACGGTGAGTTCGACGAGAAGCGCGTCTTCCAGGCCGGCCCCGAGATCCAGGGGCCGGTCAATTTCCGCGGCGTGCGCGTGGGAGTGCCGATCTGCGAAGATATCTGGGGCGAGGTTGCCGTCTGCGAGACGCTGGCCGAAAGCGGCGCGGAAATCCTGCTGGTCCCGAACGGCTCGCCCTATTACCGCGGCAAGGTCGACGTCCGCCACCAGATCGTCATCCGCCAGGTCATCGAATGCGGACTGCCGATTATCTATGCCAACCAGCTTGGCGGCCAGGACGAGCTGGTTTTCGATGGCGCATCGTTTGCCATAGGTTCTGACAAGACGCTGGCCTTCCAGATGAGCCAGTTCGAGGAGACGGTCAACGTCACCACCTGGAAGCGAAAGAATGACATCTGGGTCTGCTCTGACGGACCGATGTCGAAAATCCCGGAGAAGGAGGAGGCCGACTACCGCGCCTGCATGTTGGGCCTGCGCGATTACGTCAACAAGAACGGCTTCAAGAATGTCGTGCTCGGCCTCTCCGGCGGCATCGATTCGGCGATCTGCGCGGCACTTGCCGTCGATGCGCTCGGCGAGGAACGGCTGCGCGCCGTGATGATGCCTTACCGCTACACTTCGAAGGACTCGCTCAAGGATGCCGAGGACTGCGCCCGCGCGCTCGGCTGCCGCTACGACATCGTGCCGATCTTCGAGCCGGTCGAGGGTTTCCTGCACACGTTGACACAGCTTTTCGAGGGCACGAAGGAAGGCATCACCGAGGAAAACCTGCAGAGCCGGGCCCGCGGCACCATCCTGATGGCGATTTCCAACAAGTTCGGCTCGATGGTGGTCACCACCGGCAACAAAAGCGAGATGTCGGTCGGCTACGCGACGCTCTATGGCGACATGAATGGCGGCTTCAATCCGATCAAGGACCTCTACAAGATGCAGGTCTATGCGCTGTCGCGCTGGCGCAACGCGCATGTGCCGCCGGGTGCGCTCGGTCCGTCCGGCGAGGTGATCCCGACCAACATCATCGACAAGGCGCCCTCGGCGGAACTGCGAGAGAACCAGACGGACCAGGATTCGCTGCCGCCCTATCCGGTGCTCGACGACATATTGGAGTGCCTGATCGAAAACGAGATGGGTGTCGACGACATCGTCGCGCGCGGCCATGACCGGGCGACGGTGACGCGCGTCGAGCACCTGCTTTACGTCGCCGAATACAAGCGCCGGCAGGCGGCGCCCGGCGTGAAGATCACCAGGAAGAACTTTGGCCGCGACCGCCGCTATCCCATTACCAACCGGTTCAGGGATGGCGGGTAGGCGATTGGCTGCATAACGGTTTAGCCATGGCCAACCTTGAAATCAGCTTCGACCTGTCGCGGATCGATTTCCGGGCGACGTCCGACATTTTGAAGGAGAGCTATTGGGGCAGTGGCCGCAGCGACGAGCAGCACCACCGCGCCTTCGCCAACTCACTGTGCGTCGGCGCCTATGTCGGCGGCAATCAGGTCGGCTTCGGCCGGGCGATCACCGACCGTACGGTATTTGCCTATCTCGCCGACATAATTGTCTGGCCGGGGTATCGCGGACAAGGCATAGGAACCCGGCTTGTCCAGGCGCTTATCGACCACCCGGACGTCAAGACGGTCACGCATTGGAGCCTGTCGACCAACGACGCCCATGCGGTTTACGAGAAGCTCGGCTTCAGGCCTTCCACCGACGGCCGCTATATGCGCTTCGACCGATGAGGGCGCACAACCCGCGATTGTTGCAAAATCGTCTCACTGCTTGGACCAGATGCGCTTTGGGCTATCTAGTGACTTGGCGCGGCGTTGAGGCGTCTCTATAAACACCTCTCCGCGATTCCCCTTCAGGAGGAACCGAATGCCAGGATTTGACATCGTTATGCGAGGCCGCGAAGCCTAGGTCTTCAGTGCGCCGCGAGATAGCCTCGCGGCAAGGCTGAACCGAGGCAGGTATTTCGCCGCTGCCGGTCGCCGCCCCTCTACAGGGCCGCCAAATACGCCAAACCTCCGCATCTCCGGGCGCCTGACGGCGCCGACGCGGTATTTCAATTTCTACTTTCGTGGGATCGGGCTCGTTTGCGCCCGAATGACATCATGACTCGTTTTCGAATAGATTTGCGCGCGGGCGCCTTTCGCAGCGTTCTTGGCTTCACGCTCAGCCATTGGCGGCGTCAGCCGTGGCGGCTTGCCGGCATTATGGGCACGTTCCTGCTCTCGACCCTGGCCGACGTGCTGACGCCGCTCTATTCCGGCCGGCTGGTGGATGCCGTCGCCAGCAGTGCTGCGGCCGACGATGTTGCGTGGAACGCGGCGACAGCGGCCTTTTCGATGCTGGTGGCCCTGGCGCTCACCGGTGTCGTGCTGCGCAATCTCGCCTTCATGGCCATTGTCGAGCTGACGTTGAAGATGATGGCGGATATCGCCGCCGACGCCTTCCACCGCGTCCAGCGCTTCTCCACCGACTGGCACGCCAACAGCTTCGCCGGATCGACGGTGCGCAAGATAACGCGCGGCATGTGGGCGCTCGACCTGCTCAACGACACGATCCTGATCGCGCTGCTGCCATCGGTCGTCATGCTCGTCGGCTCGACGCTGCTGCTTGGCTGGTTCTGGCCGCTGATGGGTGCTGTCGTCGCCACCGGTTCGGTTCTGTTCATCGCGGTGACGACGATGCTGTCGCTTGGCTATGTCGCGCCCGCGGCAAGGCTTGCCAATGCGTGGGATACACGGCTCGGCGGCTCGCTGGCCGACGCGGTGAGCTGCAACGCCGTGGTCAAGGGTTTTGGCGCCGAGGAACGCGAGGAGACGCGGCTTGCCGAGGTCGTCGCCAAATGGCGCGGCCGCACGCGCCGCACCTGGATGCGCGGCACTGTCAACGGCACCACGCAAGGGACGATGCTGCTGCTTTTGAGGGCAGCGGTCATCGGGTTCTCCCTGCTGTTGTGGTCGTGGGGGCAGGCGAGCGCCGGCGACGTCGCCTTCGTGCTGACCTCATTCTTCGTGCTGCAAGGCTATTTGCGCGACATCGGCACGCATATCCGCAATCTGCAGCGCTCGATCAACGACATGGAGGAACTGGTCGACTTCCAGTCCGAACCACTCGGCATCGAGGATCGGCCCGGCGCCAAACCGATCCGGATCACCGATGGCCGTATCACCTTCGACAATGTCACGTTCCATTATGGCAGCCACCGCCTGCCGCTCTATCGCGACTTTTCGGTGGACATCGCGCCGGGCGAACGGGTTGGGCTGGTTGGCCATTCGGGCTCCGGCAAAACGACATTCGTCAAGCTGATCCAGCGCCTCTATGACGTGACCGCGGGAAATATCCTGATCGACGGCCAGGACATTGCCGGTGTCGCGCAGGCGTCGCTGCGCGCACAGATCGCGATTGTCCAGCAGGAGCCGATCCTGTTTCACCGGTCGCTGGCCGAAAACATCGCCTATGCCCGGCCGGCCGCCACGCGGGCCGAGATCGAGCACGCGGCGCGATTGGCCAGCGCGCATGACTTCATCGCCAATTTGCCGAAAGGCTATGGCACGCTGGTCGGCGAGCGTGGCGTAAAGCTATCGGGTGGTGAGCGTCAGCGCGTTGCAATCGCACGCGCCTTTCTTGCCGATGCGCGCATTCTCATCCTGGACGAGGCAACGTCGAGCCTCGATTCGGAATCGGAGGTGCTGATCCAGCAGGCGATGGAGCGGTTGATGGTCGGCCGCACGACGCTGGTCATTGCCCACCGGCTGTCGACGGTGCGGGCGCTGGACAGGCTTTTGGTGTTCGATCGCGGCCGCATCGTCGAAGAGGGCTCGCATGACCAACTGATCCGGCTGCAAGGCGGCATCTACCGCCGGCTGTTCGAACGCCAGGCGCTTGAACTGACCAAAGGCATGGTGATCTGACGGTTGCGGCGCCGCGCGTCCTGATGGACGCGTGGCGCTGCAGTCTTTTCTTCGCCTTCGTCATGTTCTATGTCTGCCGCCGAGCGCGGGGGCGCGTCTTGTCAACAGCAAAACCATCCGGTACGCCCCGCTCATGACAGTTACCGTCCGTTTCGCCCCGTCACCGACCGGCCGCATCCATATCGGCAATGCGCGCACCGCTCTGTTCAACTGGCTGTTCGCCATCAAGAACAAGGGCCGCTTCATCCAGCGCTTCGACGACACCGACGTTGCCCGTTCGACGCAGGAATTTTCCGACGCCATCCTTTATGACCTGCATTGGCTAGGCATCTTCCCCGACGCCACGGAGTATCAGTCGCGGCGGGTCGAAATCTATGATGCCGCACTGCAGAAGCTGAAGGAGGCGCGCCTCGTCTATGCCTGCTATGAGACGCCTGAAGAGCTCGACCTGAGGCGCAAGGTGCGCCGCACGCGTGGCCTGCCGCCAGTCTATGGCCGCGAGGCGCTGACGCTGGCACCCGAGCAGGTGGCGGAATATGAGGCCGATGGCCGGCGGCCGCACTGGCGCTTTCTGCTGCCCAACTTCAGCAGCGATCCGCTGCAGCCGGAGCGCACCGAAATCCACTGGAACGACCTGGTGCGCGGCGAAGAGACCGTCGACCTCGCCTCGCTTTCAGACCCGGTTCTGCGGCGTGAGGACGGCACCTACCTCTATACATTGCCTTCGGTTGTCGACGACATCGACATGGGCGTCAGCCATGTCATCCGCGGCGACGACCACGTCACCAATACCGGCGTCCAGATAGCCCTGTTCCGAGCACTTGGCGCGGAGCCGCCGGTGTTCGGCCACCACAATCTCCTGACAACGGCATCAGGCGAGGGACTTTCGAAGCGCACCGGCGCGCTGTCCATCCAGAGCCTGCGTGAGAGCGGCATCGAGCCGATGGCGATCGCTTCGCTGGCGGTGCTCGTCGGCACGTCGGAAAACGTCGTGGCGGTGCCAACGATGGCCGAGCTAGCCGAGCGCTTCGATCCGGCTGCAACATCGAAATCCGCCGCCAAATTCGACCCGGACGAGCTCTTCGTGCTCAACCGCACGCTGCTGCATCACATGCCGTTTTCCGAGGCGCGCGACCGGCTGATCGTGCTCGGCATCTCCGGCGAACAGGCCGAGCCTTTCTGGCTGGCCGTGCGCGGCAATCTCGACAGGCTGGCCGATGCGGCGATCTGGTGGCGTACGCTTCGAGACGGTCCAGAGGAGCCGGCGGAGTTTTCCGACGATGACCGCGACTTTCTTCGCCAGGCGTTCGAACTGCTGCCGGAGGAGCCTTGGAACGGCACCGTCTGGAAAGACTGGACCGGCAAGATCCGAGAGGCGAGCGGCCGTAAGGGCAAGGCGCTGTTCATGCCGCTCAGGCTGGCGCTTACGGGACAGCCTTCGGGTCCGGAGCTTGCAGATCTGTTGCCGCTGCTGGGTCGGGAAGGAACGTTGGCCCGACGACCCTGACCTTGCGCTGTTCTGGCGGGGGCAGGGACGTCGGCGAAGGCACGGGCTTGACGGCAAGGCGTCTGATCGCCTCACGGTCGAGACCGTCTTGCGCATTGGCCAAGGACTCCGGGTCGGCGCCCGGATCAGGCCTAGCAACCGGCAGCGGAATGAACGGGGTACTCTCTACATTCGCCTCAGATTGTGCCCGGGTTGGCGGGTTGCCGGCGATGATCTCGAAATTCTGCGCGGCATTGCAGCCGCAGGTCGGCGGCCGCGGCATGTCGGACTGCTTGTAGAGGTAGGCCGTCGGCAGTTCGATATAAGGCCTGCCGGTCACCGAAGACGTCATGGACGCCGAATCGCCATTCATGCCGCGCGTGTAGAAAACCTGCATTTCTGTGCCGGGGCAGCTCGATTCGCAATTCTTCTGGTCGCGCTCGAAATCGCCCAGTGAGGCGGCATTCGACATCGGAAAGAAATAACCGTCGCAGGTCCGCACGCACATGGTGCGGAATTCGCCTTGGGGCTGGCCCATGTCGGCGTTGTTGAGCATGGTGCGGATGTTGCCCGGCTGGCTTAGCTCTTCGGCCTGGCTGGGCCCTTCAGGCTGGTCGGGCGCACCGGGTTCAGTTGCGTCACTGCCCAAAAGCTGGTCGAGCAGGTTTCGCTTGCCGTTTTCACGGCTGGCTTCGCGGACCGGCGCGGGCGTCCGCGCTGCCGCATCATCGCGGCAGCCATTGGCGTCAAGCAACGTCAATATGCGCGCGCGATCGCGTCGCGAACCACCGCCGGCAAGGTCGGCGCGCTTGGCCTGCAGGGCGTCGAGATTGGCTGCCATGCGATCGATGGTGGCGTCGAGTGCCGCGCATGCGTTGGCGTTGCGGCGAGACAGCGAAAAGCCGCAGCCGGCGCTGCTGGCCTGGCTGACGGCCTTTGAAATCTGCTGGCGCTGCCGGACGATTGCGTCGTCATATTTCCTGAGCAAGGCCGGTTTGCCGCCGCCACCGCGAGAAGCGGCGGCAAGATCGGCTTCAAGCTGGCGGCAGAGGCGCGGAGCGGCCTGCGCCTGAGTGACGGCAATGTCGCACAGTAGCAGGGCACCGAGCAGCGCGGCGGCACGCGTCAGCTTCCAACATGCGCCCGTCATCCCTCCGAAACTCCGCCTGCCTGTCGTTCAGAAAGCTACCGCGCTTGCGGTTAACCGTTTGTTTAGCATACCGCCGATTCCGGCTTCATCCCAAATCGGATGGCTTGCGCCGGTGCGCGGCTTCGACCACGACCAGCGCTGTCATATCGACCACGCCGCACGACATACTCGGACAGAGCCACGACCGAGACATCCTGGCGATGCACGAAAAAGGCGTATTCGCCCAGAAGAATGCCCGGATCCAGAATGCCCGGAGGCTTGGCATGACCGCGATTACCCGTCGAGCCGCAGTGCAGTTTGGTCTTTTGTGCCTGGCGATGCCGGATGCCATGGCGCAGGAAAAGCCCATCACGCCGGATTGGGGTACCAAATTGGTCGAAGCTGCCCGTGAGCAGATCGGCGTCACCATACTCTACGATCCGACCTATACACGCCTGGCCTATCCGGGGGGACGTTGAGCCCGAGCGGGGTGTGTGCACGGATGTCGTGATCCGTGCCTATCGCCGCGCCTTCGATCTCGACCTGCAAGAATTGGTGCATGAGGATATGCGGGCCAATTTTGCCGCCTATCCGAAGGCTTGGGGCTTGAAGGCGCCCGACCGCAACATCGACCACCGCCGTGTGCCCAACCTTGCGGTCTATTTCGAGCGGCGCGGTGCTGCCTTGCCCGTCAGCCAAGATCCGGCCGACTATCGGCCAGGGGATCTCATCGCCCAGATGCTGCCCGGCAATCTGTCGCATATTGCCATCGTGTCGTCCAATCGCTCCACTTTGGTACCGACAAGAAGACTGGTCATTCACAATATCGGCGGCGGCGCCAGGGAAGAGGACACTTTGTTTGCCTTCAGGCAGACAGGGCATTTCCGGTTCAGGCCAATCTGAGAAAGCCCGCGGCTACCCCAGATCGACGATGGCTTGCGCCTTATGCGCGGCTTCGACCACTGCCAGTGCCGTCATGTTGACGACGCCGCGCGAGGTGACCGACGGCGTCAATATGTGCGCCGGGCTGTCGGTGCCGAGCAGGATCGGGCCGACATGCAGCGCGTCCATCATCGTGCGCAGTGCCGTCAGCGTGATGTTCGCCGAATCGAGATTGGGAAACACCAGCAGATTGGCTTCGCCCTTCAGCCGCGAATGCGGATAGACGCGTTGGCGCAGCTGCTCCGATAGTGCCGAGTCGGCATGCATCTCGCCGTCGCATTGCAGGTCGGGCGCGATGCGCGCCAGGATTGCCGCTGCCTGCCGCATCTTCATGGCGCTTGGCGAATCGCGGGAGCCGAAATCAGAATGCGACAGTAGCGCTGCCTTGGGCTCGATGCCGAAACGCTGAATTTCCTCGGCCGCCAAAACGGTCATTTCCGCAATTTCTTCGGCGGTCGGGTCGACGGAGACATGGGTATCGGTGAGGAAAATGATGCCGCGCTGCGAGATCAGCATGGAAAGCGTCGACAGGTCGCGATCCCTAATGCCGGCGCGTGGCCCGATGATCAGCGTGACGTTGCGCAAATGGCGCTCGAAACGGCCTTCGAGCCCGCAGACCATGGCGTCGGCGTCGCCGCGCTTCAGGGCAAGGGCGGCGATCACCGTATTGTCGGTGCGCACCATAGTGCGCGCGGCTTCCGTCGTCACCCCACGCCGGCCGGCAAGCTCGATCAAAAGGTCGACATAGTGGCGGTAACGCGGATCGTCTTCCGGGTTGATCAGGCCGAAATCGACGCCCGGCTTGATGCGCAGCCCGTAGCGCTTCAGCCGCACCTCGATGACATGCGGGCGGCCAATCAGGATCGGTTCGGCAATGCCTTCCTCGAGCACGACCTGCGCGGCGCGAAGCACGCGCTCGTCCTCGCCGTCGGCATAAATGACGCGCTTGGAGCTCGACGTCTTGGCCATCGAGAATACCGGCTTCATGACCAGGCCGGAGCGGAAGACGAAGCGGTTCAGCTTGTCGATATAGGCGGCGAAATCGGTGATCGGCCGGGTCGCGACGCCGGTCTCGCAGGCTGCCTTAGCGACGGCAGGGGCAATGCGCAGGATCAGCCGCGGATCGAAAGGCGAGGGGATCAGGAACTCCGGACCAAAGATCGGCGTCTCGCTGGAATAGGCACGCGCGGCAACGTCGGACGGCTCTTCGCGGGCAAGCGCTGCAATCGCTCGCACGGCAGCCATTTTCATCTCTTCGTTGATGGCGCTTGCGCCGCAATCCAGCGCGCCACGGAAGATGTAAGGAAAACAGAGTACGTTGTTGACTTGGTTGGGGAAATCGGAGCGGCCCGTGCAGATCATCGCGTCGGGCCGCGCTGCCCGCGCCGCTTCCGGCATGATCTCGGGATTGGGATTGGCCAGCGCCAGGATCAGCGGCTTGGGCGCCATGTGGTGGAGCAATTCCGGCTTCAGCACGCCGGCGGCAGACAGGCCGAGAAACACGTCGGCGCCGGGCAGAACGTCGGCCAGCGTGCGCGCCTCGGTGTCCTTCACATAGGGGTCTTTCCAGCGGTCCATCTCCTCGACGCGGCCCTTATGGGCGACCCCGAACCGGTCGGTGACCCAGATGTTTTCGACCCGCGCGCCGAGCGAGACCAGAAGGTTGAGGCACGCAAGCGCCGCAGCACCTGCGCCCGACGTGACGATCTTGATGTCGGCGATGGACTTGCCGGCGAATTCCAGCCCATTGAGCACAGCGGCGGCGACGATGATGGCGGTGCCGTGCTGGTCGTCATGGAAGACCGGTATGCCCATGCGGGCTTTCAACTGTTCCTCGACTTCGAAGCATTCGGGCGCCTTGATGTCTTCCAGGTTGATGCCGCCGAAGGTTGGTTCCAGCGCCGAGATCGTCTCGACCATGCGCTCGATGCCCGGTGCATCGATCTCGATGTCGAAGACATCGATGCCGGCGAATTTCTTGAACAGCACCGCTTTGCCCTCCATCACCGGCTTGGAGGCGAGCGGACCGATATTGCCGAGGCCGAGCACCGCCGAACCGTTAGTGACGACGCCAACAAGATTGGCGCGGGCTGTATAGTCGGCAGCGGTTGCCGGATCGTCGCGGATTTCAAGGCAGGGGGCGGCGACACCCGGCGAATAGGCAAGCGCCAGGTCGCGCTGGTTGCCGAGCGGCTTCGTCGCCTGGATTTCAAGTTTTCCGGGACGGGGGTGCTTGTGGAAGTAGAGCGCTGCTTCGTCGAGGTCGGATCGGGCCGCCTTCTTGCTTTCGCCTGTCATGACGGCCGCCTCCTCAGTTCAGTCCGTTTGGTGTTTTGAGTCTCTTAGCATGCAGCCGAGGCTTTTCGAGAGCTGATATGTCGCAAGCGCGAGCTTACGGCTTCGCATCGCCGCCCTGCCTAGTGCGGTCTTCCATTGAAATGTTGGGACGACAGGCGAGGTGCTGTGGCGAGTTACGGCCGCCCAGTTTGAATGTCTGCAACGGGTGCAGCCTGTGGAATGCTGTCATTCGTCCCGTTGATTGGGAACGAGAAAATGGCGCCGACAGCGGACATCGGGTCCGTAGCCTGGACCGGCAACTCGCACCGACAACGTGGCCTCATTGCCCGGGACTTCCGAGCGTGGAGCGCTGCTTCTTGTCCCGTGTCCTGTTGGGATCGTCGATCGCCTCAACCGACTGAATGTATTCGGCAATATACTCCGGCGGCAGGCCGTGTTCCCTGCCACCTGCAAGCACAAAGTCCTTGTACCAGCCATAGGGTTTGAGGCCGTCGTCGATGTAGTCGGGAGTGGCGAGATAGGTAAGAACCTTTCGTCTGCGACCTTTGTTGTTAATGACCGTGACCGTCGCGTGCTCGTAGCCGCTGCCGACGCCTTCGGCCCTATCCAGCTTGGCACGCTCGGCAGGATCGAAGCTGAAAAGGACCCCGATCACGCTACTATCGTTGTCACTGGCAAATGCGTTGCACTTCCCGGATTTGTCCGTGCTACGCTTATGAAAACGGAGCGCATGACCCGGCAAGGTAGCGATGCCGCGTGGTTTGCAGCTCGGCATGCGTTCGCGCAGCCGGGCGGTCGACATATTGGACCCATAGGCAAAATAGACGACGTGCTCCGGGGGCCCGGTTTCTGCGTTCTCCAGCGGCTCGATCGTGGGATTTCCCGGCTTCAGGATCGTGCGTAGCGGTACTGTCATTATGCTGCACTCGTCGGTTTCTTCGCCTTTGCGTGTGATGATGGACTGTCCATCCTCGAGGTCGAGGATTGGAACGGGCCTGCCGGCCCATCCGCAGTCGGCGCAGCGCGGTCGTTCCCAGAGTACACCGGGTACGTCAGTATTTTCGCTATGTTCGGGTTGGAGATGCGGCGAGCCGCAGTCCGGGCACTCGCGAGGTACCCCGCGCAACTCGCGAATGATCAATGATGTCGCCATGCCGATGGCGTGTTGGATCAACGATTGCGCCATCTCGGCATCAATCCATGTGGCCGACTTTGAATGCGTCAGCCAGTTGAAAACGTCCATGCGGACTCAAGCGCACCCTTGAGGGCCCCGCGACGCTCTTTGTTGGTGTCGCCCGGCAGAAGATCGTTGCAGATGATCTCCGTCCACGCGCGGAAGTTCGCACGCTGTGGCGGTGTGTTTGTCCACATTGCCGCGTCCTGCGCGACGCCGATCAGCTCGAGTAGCGCTTCGCGGCAGCGAACGCCGACGGCCTGATAGTCCGAGAGGTTTTGCGCCTGTGTCACGGCGGTGCCAGCTTCCTCCATCTTCTCGAAGACAGGACCGAACGGAAGGACGCGCAGATCGCCTTCCCGTTGTTTTTCCGTACGCGGGATGCGGAGCATCAGGCCAATATGGAAGGTAAGAGCAAGGTCCAAATTAGGGAATTGCTCCTGAGAGTAGAGGTTTGTGCCGCCCGTGATGACCCACCAGCGATCCTTATTGGTGTGGATGTCCCACACGGCGTTGCGGGTGTTGAGAACGGCCTCCGAGTAGACCTTCTGCATGAAAGTCACTTCGAGGTCGGGGGCCCGCCATTCAAAGTATTCCTGGACTTCCTCGATTTCCTCTTCGGTAGCTTTCAACATGATCCACTCCCGCGACGGGCTAGTCGCACCGCGCTGCAAAGGTTTGCGAAAACCTCATCAATAGACCGATGTCGCCGAGCTTTCAAAGTCCGGCGCGGCTGCGCGGGATGTCCGCTTTGGGTCATAGGCGTGAATTCGACTGAGGGCGAACGAGCTTTCGCTTAGGGTCGTTTCCCCCGTTCCCAGCGGGTGCCAAACGTTGGATCCTGCCACTAGAACGCGCTGACATAGAGGCCGCCGTCCACCGGTATGTTCTGCCCGGTCAGGTAGCCGGCATGGACCGAGCACAGGAAGGCGCAGATCTGGCCGAATTCCTCCGGCGTGCCGAGTCGCTTGGCCGGAACACTGGCCGCTGCTTGCGCCTTGCGCGCGGCGGCGGCGGCCGGATCTTCGGGCGTGCCGGCCTCGTGCGGGCCGCGCAGCCGATCGGTGTCGAGTTTGCCCGGCAGCATGTTATTGATAGTCACGTTGCGGTCGATCACTGTCCGTGCGACGCCGGCCAGGAACGAAGTGAGGCCGGCACGGGCGCCGGACGACAGGTCGAGGCCGGGGATAGGCACGTAGACCGACAGCGAGGTGATGTTGACGATGCGGCCGAAGCCGCGCGCCGCCATGCCGTCGATCACGGCCTGAACCAGTTCGACAGGGGTCACCATGTTCTGGGTGACGCCTTCGAGGATCTTTTCGCGGTCGAGCGCGCGGAAATCGCGAAACGGCGGACCGCCATTGTTGTTGACGAGGATGTCGGGATCGGGGCAGGCGGCAAGCAGCGCCTTCTGGACATCGGGCTTGGATACGTCGCCGACGATTTCGGTCACCTTGACGCCGAATTTCTCGCGCAGTTCAGCGGCAGTTTTGGCCAGCACGTCGGCGTTGCGGCCATTGACCACCAGATCGCAACCTGCCTCTGCCAGTGCCATGGCGCAGCCGCGTCCCAAGCCTTTGCTGGAAGCGCAGACGATGGCCTTCTTGCCGCGAATGCCGAGATCCATGGTGATTTTCTCCTCCGATTGCCGCGGCAACCTATCCGGATGGCTGGACCAATCGCAACCGTCATACGGTTGTTGCATGAATCGGGGCATAGCCTCACGCGAAAGCAACGGTGACAAATGATGTCCGGCGCAGAGCCCCGCACTTTCCGCAGCATGTTCATCTCCGACGTCCATCTCGGATCGAAGGCGGCGAAGGCCGAGTTCCTGATCGATTTCCTGCGCCATCACGATGCCGATATCATCTATCTCGTCGGCGACATCGTCGACGGCTGGCGCTTGAGACGAAGCTGGCATTGGCCGCAGAGCCACAATGACGTCGTCCAGAAATTGCTGCGCAAGGCGCGCAAGGGCGCCAGCATCACCTACATCGCCGGCAATCACGACGAGTTCGCGCGCCAGTTCCAGGGCGTGCATTTCGGCGGCATTGTCGTCGCCGATCGCGCCATCCACGAGACGGCCGATGGCAAACGCCTTCTTGTCATCCATGGCGACCAGTTCGACACCGTCGTCCATAATGCGCGCTGGCTGGCCTATCTCGGCGACTACGCCTATGACGCGGCGATGCTGGTCAACCGCGTCATCACGCGCCTGCGCCAGGTGCTCGGCCTGCCTTACTGGTCGTTCTCGTCCTGGGCCAAGGTCAAGGTCAAGAAGGCGGTGAATTTCATCGGCTCGTTCCAGACCGTGCTGACCGAGGAGGCGCGCCGCTCGCATGTCGACGGCGTGATCTGCGGGCACATCCACCATGCCGCGATCGAAAGCTATGAGGACGTGCAATACATCAACACCGGCGATTGGGTGGAGAGCTGCACGGCGGTGGTCGAGCATTTTGACGGCCGGATGGAGATCCTGCACTGGGCGCATGTCCTGCCGGAGACTCCGGTCGGCAGCGAGGTGCTCGTGCCGATCGACATCAAGGGCAGGGCAGTCCAGGCGGCTTGACCAAATCCGGCCGCATCTCGCTTCAATCGGTTAGTCCAGCGGTTTCATCGACTTTTTCGCCGTGTTAAGCAGCGGCAGGTGTGGCGGGCCGACCCGGCTGAATGCCGTGCCGACGGATCGCCTGTCAATGTCCTCGCTGCCGCCGCTTTCGCCCGAACAGCTCGTCAAGCCACGCCATTTCGAACTGCGCATGAGCTTGATCTTCTTTACGCTCTTCGTTCCGCTCGGGACGCATGTGCCGTATTTCCCGCTGTGGCTGCAGGCGAAAGGGTTCCATGCCGAACAGATAGCCGTGATCCTCGCCGCGCCGATGTTCCTGCGCGTGGCGACGACGCCATTTCTTACTGCGCTGGCAGACAAAGCGAGCGACCGCGCCAATGTCTATGTTGCGCTGGTCGCCGCATCGCTGATCCTGTCCGCCGGCTACCTCCTGCCGCCGACCTACGCAACGGTACTTGCCGTGTCGTTGGCCCTGACGGTCGTCTGGACGCCGCATTCGCCGATTGCCGATTCGCTCGCCCTTTCAGGTGTTCGCCGCTTCGGCTCGAATTACGCAAGCATGCGCAAATGGGGCTCGATCTCCTATCTCTGCGCCAATCTCGCCGGCGGTTTTATCCTGTCGGCGAGCGGTGCCCAGGCTGTCCCGGTGATCATCTTCGCGGCGCTGTTTGCCGCGCTAGCCGCCGGACTGATTGCGCCGCGCCTCGGCCGTCCACGCCGCGCCTCGCCGCTTTCGGCCGCCGATATCCAGCAATCGGCACCGAAACTCCTCAACCGGTACTTCCTCTATTTTTCGACAGGCGTCGGCGTCATCACCGCCAGCCACGCATTTCTCTACGGTTTCGTGTCGATCTACTGGAAGTCGATCGGCATCAGCGATTCGGTTGTCGGGCTTCTGTGGGGGTGGGGCGTCGTCGCCGAGATATGCATGTTCGTCGTTTTCACCCGCGCTTTCGCCTCCTTCTCGGTCGTCTCGATCATGCTGATTGCCGGGATTGGCGCGATCGTGCGCTGGTTCGCCTTTCCGCTGATCTGGCCGCTTGGGCTTGGCGTTGGCGGGTTTTTCGCGATCCAGACGCTGCACGCGGTTTCGGTGGCGCTGGTGCTGATCGGCCTGCAAAAGATGATCGGTGAGACGGTCGCGGAAGAACGTACCGGGGCGGCGCAAGGCATCGCCTACTTCTCCAATGGCTTCTTCATGGCGGCGGCGACGCTGATTTCCGGTCCTCTTTACGACCGCTTCGGCGCGAATGGCTTCTTTGCGATGATCCCGATCGCCCTGACGGGCCTGGCTCTGATCGGGCTTGCCGCGCGTTCAGCCCCACAGCGCCCGCTCGGGCGGTGACACCAGCGAACCTTGGTAGACGAGACCGGGAACGCGGTCGCGGGCCAGCAGCAGCGGACCGTCGAGATCGACGAAATCGGCATCCTGCGCCAACAGCACGGCCGGCGCCATCGCAAGCGATGTGCCGACCATACAGCCGACCATGACACCAAGACCCAGTTCGCGGGCGCGGTCGCGAAGCACGAGTGCAGCGGTCAGGCCACCCGATTTGTCGAGCTTGATGTTGACGGCGTCGTAAAGGCCGACAAGCGCTTCAAGGTCCTTCGCCTCGTGCACGCTTTCGTCGGCACAGATCGGTACCGGATGCGCGATGTGGCGAAGAATACCGTCATGTCCCGCCGGCAGCGGCTGTTCGATCAAGGCGATACCGTGCTCGGCGGTAAAGGCGAGGTTTGCGACGATATTGTCGTCATTCCAGCCCTCATTGGCGTCGAGAATGATTCGGCTGTCGGGTGCTGCCGCCGTCACTGCACGGATGCGCGCGATGTCGTTGTCGCCGCCGATCTTGACCTTGAGTAGCGGGCGCTGGGCGTTAGCGCGGGCCTGCGCCGCCATCGCCTCCGGCTCGGCGAGCGACAATGTATACGCCGTCTCAAGCGGTCGTAACGGAACGGTTCGTATCGTATGCGCCACGGGTGTTCCGCTGATCTTCGCTTCCAGGTCCCAGAGCGCGCAGTCGATGGCACTGCGTGCCGCGCCGGCAGGCATGGCATCGAGCAGGGCGATGCGGCTGATGCCGCGCGCGATCTCGCTGCGCATCGCCTCGATCGCGTCGCGCACACCCTCCATGGTTTCGCCATAGCGCTTGTAAGGGACGCATTCGCCGCGTCCTGTGCGGCCGTTTTCGGTGATGGCGCAGGAAATCACCTCCGCTTCGGTCTTCGAGCCGCGCGAAATGGTAAAGGTCCCGGCTATCGGAAAGCGCTCGGCCTCGACCGAAATGACACGCGCCATATTTTTCTGCTCCGGCTGTGCAACAAGGAGGATATCGGCAAATCGACAGGTCGGCCCCGTCAGGCTAAACAGGACGCCATGTTGACCATCCGCAAACGCGACGCAAGCGGCCCTGCCAAGGAGCCCGACCACCAGCCGCGCATCGCGATCGGCGAGGAGGGCGGCGTTCTCGGCTGCGCTTTCTCGGGAACCTGGACGACGCGCACCGTGGCGCTGGTCGATGCCGAGATGCGCAAGATCGAGAAGCGCGGCGGCTTCAAGACGCTGGCGCTCGACCTTTCACAAATCGAGAAGATGGACACTGCCGGGGCGTGGCTGATCGACCGCCTGGTCAGCAGCTTCGAAAAGAAGGGCGTCGAGATCACGATGCAGGGGCAAAGCGAGATTGCCTCGATCCTGCTCGGCGCCGTCGGTGATGCGGTCCGACGCGAGCCCGAATCAGGTCCGGCAAAGCCGCCCAACTTCATCATTCGCGGGCTCGAGGCGGTTGGCCGGCGCGTTTATGAGATGCGCGACGATTTCCTGGCCGCAATGAATATCCTCGGCGCCACGATACGCGGCTCTCAGATGAAGCTTGGCCGTGGCCATGGCGTCAACATGGCGGCGATCTTCAACCAGATCGATCGTATGGGCGTCGGCGCCATACCGGTAGTCGTGCTGATGTCGGCCATCGTCGGTGCGATCGTCGCCCAGCAAGGCGCTTATCAGCTCAGCTATTTCGGCGCCGACATCTTCGTCGTCGACCTGGTCGGGGTGCTGATCCTGCGCGAGCTCGGCGTGCTGATGACGGCGATCATGATCGCCGGCCGCTCCGGCAGTGCGATCACCGCCGAGATCGGCTCGATGAAGATGCGCGAGGAGGTCGATGCGCTGAAGGTGATCGGTCTTAATCCAATCGGCGTGCTGGTGTTTCCGCGGCTGGTCGCGCTGGTCATCGCGCTGCCTTGCCTGACGATCGTCGCCAACTTTGCCGCGCTGGGCGGCGGCATTTTGGCTGCATGGCTCTACTCCGATATTGCACCGGCAGCGTTCATCGACCGGCTGCGTGTCGCAATCGACCTCAGCACCATCTTTGCCGGCCTGATCAAGGCGCCGTTCATGGCCATGATCATCGGCATAATCGCCTCGGTCGAGGGCATGAAGGTTGGCGGCAGCGCCGAATCGCTTGGCCAGCATGTGACCGCCTCAGTGGTGAAGTCGATCTTCGTGGTCATTATCCTCGACGGGCTTTTCGCCATGTTCTATGCAGCGATCGAGTTCTGAGATGGCGCTGCCGGGCACAAACACGACCAAGGTGGCGGCGAAAGCCAAAGAAGACGAGATCGTGCTGTCGGCGCACGACATCACGGTGTCGTTCGCCGATCAGGTCGTTCTCGACAAACTGTCGCTCGATATCTGGCGCGGGGAGATTCTCGGCTTCGTCGGTGCCTCCGGTGCCGGCAAATCTGTTCTCTTGCGCACCATCCTTGGCTTGACGCGCAAGCAATCGGGAACAATCAAACTGTTCGGCGTCGACGTCGAGAAGGCAACCGAAAGGGAGCGCCTTCGCATCGACATGCGGCTTGGCGTGCTGTTCCAGCATGGCGCCCTTTTTTCGGCGCTGACGGTCCTCGAAAACGTCCAGGTGCCGATGCGTGAATATCTCGATTTACCGAAGAAGCTGATGGACGAACTTGCCATGCTCAAGGTCGAGTTGGTCGGATTGCCGCCGGATGCGGCGCAGAAATTCCCCTCCGAGCTCTCCGGCGGCATGATCAAGCGTGCTGCGCTGGCGCGCGCTCTGGCGCTCGATCCGGATATCGTCTTCCTCGACGAACCGACTTCCGGGCTCGATCCGATCAGCGCGGCTGAGTTCGACGAATTGGTCGTCAAACTGCGCGATACGATGGATTTGACCGTGTATATGGTCACGCACGATCTCGACACGCTGTTTACCGCGTGCGACCGCGTGGCGGTGCTTGGCAACAAGAAAGTGCTGGTCGAGGGCACGATCGACGACATGCTCAGGAGCGAGGAACCCTGGGTAAAATCCTATTTCCGCGGAAAACGCGCCCGGCAACTTGATCTTGCGGCGCGCGCATAGCCATAAGTGAGCAATGGAAACCAGGGCCAACTACGTCATTGTCGGCATTTTCACGCTGGCCGCGATCCTCGCGGCTTTCGCTTTCGTCTATTGGACGGCGGCAATCGGCGAAAAGGGTGAGACGACGGTGCTGCGCGTGCGCATTCCAGGCTCCGCTTCGGGGCTCGGCCGTGGCAGCTTCGTGCTGTTCAATGGCGTCAAAGTCGGCGACGTGCGCCGTGTCTATATCGACGTCGACAATCCGACCGCTGCTATCGCCGACACCGAAATAGACCGGAATACGCCTATCACCAAGTCGACGCAGGCCGATATCGGGCTTGCCGGCCTCACCGGCCAGGCCAACATCGAACTCAAGGGCGCCGACCCCAAAGAGCCAAAACTTCTCGACGAGGCGGAAAAGGAAGGCCGTGTGGCTGAGATCGTTGCCAACCCGTCGGCGGTCACCAACCTGCTGCAGACGGCGCAGAACATCTTCACCCGCGCCGACAAGGTTCTTTCGGAGCTCGAAGGCTTCACCAAGGATGTTCGCGGGCCGCTGACGCAGACCGTCAACAATGTCCAGACCTTCTCCGATGCACTGGCCAGGAATGCGGACGGCGTCGACAAGTTCCTGGCCAGCGTCAGCTCGCTGGCGGACGAACTGAAGGGTGTTTCGGGCAAGCTCGACGGCACCCTGAAGGCGGCGGAAGGGCTACTCAACGCCGTCGACAAGGACCAGATCAAGAGCATCGTCGCCAATGTCGACACGGTCACTTCCAACCTCAAGGAAACCAGCAAGCAGTTCGACACGGTCATCAAGAACGTCGACACCGCGGTCGGCTCGATCAACGACTTCGCCCAGAAGACGCAAGGCACGCTGGCCAAGGTCGACGGCGTTCTCGACGGCATCGATCCGGCTGAGGTTCGCACCGCGCTGGCCAATATCCAAAAGGCCAGCGAAAACGCCAACGAGGCTGCCGCCGACATCGCCAAGGTGACCAACAAGTTCGCCAACCGAGCCGACGACATCGACGAAACCATCAAAGACGCGCACCAGCTCGCAGGACGCCTCAACGATGCCTCGGTGCGAGTCGACGGTATCCTTGCCAAGGTCGACAAACTGCTCGGCTCCGGTCAGGCCGATGGCGTCATGGCCGATGCCAGGGCGACGCTGAAATCGTTCAAGCAGGTCGCCGACACGCTGAACGCCCGCCTCGGCACCATCACCGACAATCTGGCGCGGTTCTCGGGACAGGGGCTGCAAAACGTCGAATCGCTGGTCCAGGACAGCCGTCGTTCGATCAACCGCATCGAAGAGGCGGTGACCGACCTCAGCCGCAATCCACAAAGGATCTTGTCCGGCGGCGAGGGTGAGGTCCGGCAGTTCGACGGCAGGGTGCGCCGTTGACTTCGGCCTGCGCCCACCGCAAGAACATAGCTTGCGGATGCGCGTTGTTTCCACGATCCGGGGGGGATCGCGTTTGAAGTCGATCAGTTCAGGCAGCGTCAGATCGAGTGGGTTCAAGGCCGGAGCGGCACTGCTGGCGCTTTCGCTCGCCGGCTGCGCGGCGCTGGGCGGCAAGCCGGCGCCGCTGGATACGTTTGAGCTTTCGGCGCCGTCGCTGGAAGCGCGTGCCCACAGCCGCCGCCAGATCCTCATCGCCCAGCCATCGGCGCTCAAGGCGCTGGATAGCCAGAACATCGTCATCAAGCCGTCGCCGCGATCGATCCAGTATCTCAAGGGCGCGCAATGGGCCGACCGGCTGCCGATGATCGTACAGGCGCGGCTGGCTGAGACCTTCCAGCGCTCGGGCAGCTTCACCGGCGTCGGCAAGCCGGGCGAGGGGCTGGCGATCGACTATCAGGTGATCGTCGAAATCCGTTCGTTCGAAGTTCGGGTCGACGGCGGCGAACATGCCGAAATCGAGCTGTTCGTGCGCTTGTTGAACGACCGCAACGGCGAAGTACGGGCGTCGAAGACGTTTAGCGCCACCGCGCCCGTTTCGGGCAATGGCAACCAGGCCTATGTCGGCGCGCTCGATGCCGCGTTCGGCGATGCGGCCGGGCAAATCGTCCGCTGGACCGACACCGTGATCTAAACCGGGCTAGCTGCTATGAAGCGGCCAAAGACCGAAGCAACTTACGGAGCATATTCGACGAGCGTGTGATCTTCGCCCGCAAGCTCGTCATCGATGATTGAGCCTATGATTTCCCAATCACCTCCAGCCAGCCCCGCACCAATTTTCGGGTAGCCGATTCTTTTGCCCGTGAATCTGCCTTTGACCGCCTGAATGACTTTTCGGATTGCCTGGTAGTCAGCCTTCACGCCTTTGCCTTGCCAATGGAACTGAGTGTAGCCGTTGACGACGTGGAAAATGCGGCTGTCTCGCTTGATTTCGGCAACGGATAGGCTTCCCAGTTTGGCCGGGTCGCCCTTCAATGTCGCGCAATCCGCAGCATATGCTTCCGGAAAGCGCTGCTTTATGGAAAGGGCGATTCCTTTGCCGATTTGGCACTGACAGTTGCATCCATGCACAATGACATCGAATGTTCCGTCGAGCGCAAGCTGAAGCAGATCACCGCGAACTGTCTGCATTGCCACGACATCCCGCCCTCAACTCCTGCGCGCAAACATCCGACCAAATCAGATGATTTGCGCAGTGGGACTATCTTTTCAGCATCGGGTCTAAACTGAAAGGGCAGAACGCCCTTTCAGTTTTCCTGTCGCCCGCTTAGTGCAGGCGGCCGCTGGCGTGGGCCAGCATGGTATAGACCTTGCCGGTGTCAGACGTCAGGTAGGTCTGCGCCATGATGTTGTCGCGGTCGTTGCGCGACACGTCCTTGAGCAGCTTTTCGAAATCGTCGCAGTAACGATCGACAGCAGCTCGGAACTCCGCCTCCGACTGATATTTGCGGCGGATCTCGTCGAACGTCTGCTGGCCCTTCAGCGTGTAAAGACGGCGCGTGAAGACGTCGCGCTCGCCGCGCCGGTAGCGGTTCCACAGCTCGATCGAGGCATCGTGATCGATGGCGCGGGCGATATCGACGGAGAGCGAGTTCAGCGATTCCACGACATGAAGCGGCGAACGCGCAGCGGGAGCCGGGCGCGGCGCTTCGGCAGGCGCTGCCGGCTTGGCGTCGTCTTCGCGCGATGCACCGGTCAGGAGGTCACGCACCCAACCGCCCTGCGGCGTACGGCCGTTGGGGTCGCGCTGGCGCGGCGCTTGGTCTGCGGGACGTTCGAGGTCGAGCGTGCCGCGCAGCGCCGTCTCGCCCGAAGGCGCCTGCGGTGCACGGCGCTGTTCGGGAGCCGGAGCCGGGCGACGTGGCGGTTCGGCGGGGCGTGCGGCAGGCGCTTGCGGCGTCGGACGCAGGTTGCGCTGTTCCGAACTGTCGGAGCTGCGGCCAGATTTGGCAACGATTTCAGAAAGTTCCTTCAGCGCGTTGATCTGCTCGGAAACGGCACGGCGGATAGCCGTGGTTGATTCCTTTGCCTCTTCCGGCATCTCGATGACGCCTTTCTTGAGCTCGGCCCGGGTGAGGTCGAGCTCGCTCTTGATCGAGCCGGCGGTACGCCGCATCTCCTCGGTCGCATCGGCAAAGCGCTTGGTGGCCGAATCGACCACTTCGGAAATCGCGGTACGGATCTTGTCGGCGGATTCCAGCGTCTTGCCTTCGGCGTTCTGCAGCGTCTGGCCGACCAGATTCTCGAACGAGCGCATGACCCTTTCGAGATCTTCCGACTTCTTGACAAGGCCGACGGCAAGGTCCTCCAGCGACGATTGCCTTTCGAGCGTGTGCTCGAGATTGCTCTGGGCCGAGCTCAACAGGTCCGAGGCACTGGAAAGCAACCGGCTGTGCTCGTCGAACTTGGTGGCGATAGAGGCAACCTCGCGCAAGGTCGAGGACGACAGCTCGGTGAGCCGCGTCGTGTTCGAATCGACCAGGCGCGCCGAGCTGGCGAAGGTCTGCGCGGTCTTTTCGGTAGTCGCTGCGAAGCTTTGCGTGCTGCCGGTCAGGCGTTCGTCGACCTGGCCGAGATTGGTCGCCGCCTGCTCGATCAACTGACCGAGCTGCGAGCTGGAGGTGGTCATGCGGCCGATGAGGTCGGCAACGCTGTCGGCAAGCGTCGAGCGCGCGCCTTCGACGGCCGACAGGGTTTCGGCCGTACGGCTGGCGAGGGCGTCGACGAGGGCGGCGTTTTGAGTGCGCAGCTTCTCGGTCGCACGTTCGGTGACCTCTTCCATGCTCTTTTGCAGCTCGGAGCCGCCCTGGGCGAAGCGCTCGACCAGAGGCCGTGCCGTCTCGTCCAGGATTTTCGATATTTCGGCCGAACGTGCCGCAAGCATCGTATTGAGCTCGCGAGTATTGGCACCGATGGTCTTTGCAGCGTCATTGGTGCTCTGGCCGATATGCTGGCCGACCGCGGTGAAGGTTTCGGCGATCGAGTTGGCGCGCGAGACCAGTTGCGCCTCGGCACCCGAGACTTGTTCGTTGAGCTTTTGGCCCATTGTCTCGGCGGAGTAGGCGAGGCGGTTCTCGACGGTGGCGACCTGCTCCTCGACGCGGGCCGCAGTGGCGGCAGCACTCGATGCCAGGCGTTCGTCGGCACCGGCAAGCAGCTGCTCGATTTCACGGGCATGGACGGCGAGTTCCTGGCCAGTCTGCCTGGCGCGTTCGGCAACCCGCTGCTCGGTGCTGGTGAAGGCACCGACAATGGTGTCGGCATGTTCGCCGATTGCGGTGCTGCTGTCGGCGATACGGGCCACCAGGCGATGATCGGCCTCCTCGAAGATGCGGCCGATCTCGGACGCACGGGCCGAAAGTGCTTCGGAGCCTTCGGCAATGCGCGAAATAAGTTGCTGGTCGGCGGCATCGAAAATGCGACCGAGATCCGACGCGCGTGCCGCGAGAGCTTCGGCGGATTCGCCGATGCGCACGCCCAGCCGCTCGTCGGCTGTTTCGAAATTGCGCAGGATGTCGCCGGCACGCGCAGCCAGCGACTGGGCCGTTTCGATGGCGCGAGAGACCAGCCTGTGGTCCGCCGCGTCGAAGGTGCCGGCAATCTCACTTGCTCTGGCTGCCAGCTGATCGGCCGTTTCCTGGGCACGCGCGAGCAAGCTGTTCGACGTGTCGTCGACGCGGGCAATCAGTGCGCTCGACGTATCCTCGGCGCGGGCGGCGAGGCGACGATCCGCCTCTTCAAAGGTGCGGGCGATGTCCTCCGCCCTGGCGAGCAGGGCGGCCGAGGTCTGCTCGGCGCGCTCGGCGATCTTGCGGTCGGCATCGCTGAATGCCGCGCCCGCCTGCTCATGCAGCGCGCTGGTAACTTCCATGACCTTCTCGCGCAGCGCGCCGGCGACGAAGACCGCGCTTCTTTCGAGCACACTGCGCACGTTGTCGACACCCGTCGACAGCGCCCGCTCCATTGTGCTGGCGCGCTCTTCAATGATGCCTGTCTGCCGGCTGAACGCCTGCTCGATCTTTTCTACGTCCGCAGCGATCGCATCGGAGATGTCGGTGCTCCTGGCGGCGATCTGGTCGATATGGCCGGACAGCGAACGGTCGACATCCTTGCGCGTTTCGGCGAGCCTGGAGAGATCGTCCTGCAATGCGCGGGTCAGCATGTCGCGGCCCTCGCTCAGCTTGCCGACATGACCGGCGACGATCTCGTCGACTTCGCTGCGGCTCATTGCAAGCCTCTCCAGATCGGCTTCCAACGCGCGCCTGAGGATGTCGCGGCCTTCCGCCAGTTTCTCAACCTGGCCGGCAACCAGCCCATCGATGCTCGAGCGGCTTTCGGCCAGCTTGGCGAGATCGTCCTCGAGCGCCTTCGACAGGGTCGAGCGGTCCTGGACGAGCTTCTCTGCGTGGGTTGCGACAAGGCTGTTGACGTTGCCGAGATCGGCTTCCAGCGCACGCGAAAACTGCGCGCGATTATCGGTCAATAGCTGCGACTGATCGGCGATGGCGCCCCTGATCGTGCTGAGATCGGCCTCCAAGGCGCGCTTGAGGATGTCGCGGCCTTCGGCCAGCTTCTCGACCTGGCCGGAAACCAGTCCGTCGATGCTCGAGCGGCTTTCGGCCAGCTTGGCAAGATCGTCTTCCAGCGCGCGCTTGAGGATGTCGCGACCCTCGGCCAGCTTCTCGACCTGGCCTGCGACCAGCCCGTCGATGCTCGACCGGCTCTCTGCCAGCCTGGCAAGATCGTCCTCGAGCGCCTTCGACAGGGCCGAACGGTCCTCGGCGAGCTTGTTCATATGTTCGGAGACGACGCCCCGCACGGTCTCGAGATCGGTCTCCAGTGCCCGCGACAGCTGACCGCGATCCTCCGCCAGCTTCTCGGATTGACTGGCGATAACGCCCTTGACGGTGCTCAGATCGGCTTCGAGCGCGCGCTTGAGGATATCGCGGCCCTCCGCCAGCTTTTCGACCTGGCCGGCAACCATCACATCGATGCTCGAGCGGCTTTCGGCCAACTTGCCGAGATCCTCTTCGAGCGCCTTCGACAGGGTCGAGCGGTCTTCGGCGAGCTTGTTCATGTGATCGGAGACAACGCCCCGCACGGCCTGCAGGTCGCTCTCCAGTGCCCGCGACAGCTGGCCACGGTCTTCCGCCAGCTTTTCGGACTGGCCGGCGATGACGCCCTTGATCGCGTTCAGGTCCGATTCCAGCGCGCGCTTGAGGATGTCGCGGCCTTCGGCCAGCTTCTCGACCTGGCCGGCAACCAGCCCATCGATGCTCGACCGGCTTTCGGCCAGCTTGGCAAGATCGTCTTCAAGCGTCTTCGAAAGCAGGCTGCGGTCATCGGCGAGCCTGCCAGAATGATCGGCGATCAGGCTCCTGATGTCGGACAGGTCGTTATCGAGTGACTGGGAAAGGCCGCTGCGGTCTTGCGCCAATTTCGCCGAATGCGCCTCGATGAGGCCATTGATGCCGGCGATGTCGGCTTCCAGCGCGCTGGCGAGTATGGCGCGACCCTCGGCGATCTTTTCGACCTGACCGGCGACGAGGCCGTCGATGCTGGCGCGACTCTCTGCCAGCTTGCCGAGGTCGGCCTCGAGCGCGCGCGAAAGAATGCTGCGGCCTTCGGCGAGCTTGCCGACGTGCCCGGCAACCATTTCATCAATTATCGTACGAGCTTGCACGAGTTTTCCGGAGTCTTCGTTCAAGGCCTGGGCAAGCCTGTTGCGACCCTCTTCAAGGCTTTCGAGATGGCTGCCCAGCGAAGCGTCGATCGCTGCGCGCGATTCGTTGACCTTGCGCAGATCCTCTTCAAGGGCGCGCGAGATCAGGCCGCGGCCTTCGGCTAGCTTCTGCACCTGGTTAGCCACCGCTGCGTCGACTTCGGCGCGACCTTCGGCGAACTTCGCCAGATCGGCCTGCATTGCCGCCGCCATCCGGTCGCGGCTTTCGGAAAGCTTGCGGCTGTGGTTCTCGACGGCTTCCTCGATGCCGGCGCGAGCATCGGCAAGCCGCTGGATGTCCGTATCGAACGAACGCGATACGACATGGCGCGCCGCTTCCATGCGCCCGGCGAAATCGCCGGCGCGGGCTTCAAGCATGGTCGAGGTCGATGAAATGATGTCGGCCATGTCGGCGCCGATCTGGGTCTTGCCCTGATCGATCATCGCCGACAGCGTCTCCTTGCTATCCTGGAAGGTGTGGGCGATTTCGCGCGCGCGCTCGACCAGCGTCTCGTTGATCTGGCGTGCGCGAGCCTCCAGCGCGGCGTTGAGCTTCTGCGTGCCGGTGTCGAGCGCCTCGGCCCGCGTCTGGAACTCGCTGATCAGCGCCTGGCCACGTTCAGCAAGCGTCCGCTCGATGCCGTTGAGGCTGGCTTCGAATTCCGAATTGAGTGTGCGGGCGGCACCGCCGAGCAGCGACACCATGCCGCTCGTGCGGTCGTCGAGCAGGTCGGTCAGTGACCGCGTCAGGCCATCGGTGGTGTCCGTCAGCTTGGCGATCCGGGTGTCGAGCAGGCTGGCGAAGGCCTCGCCCGACGTCGACAGCCGATCGGTGATCGATTCGAGCCGGCCTTCCACCGAATCGAAGATCGACAACGAGCTTCCGTTGATCCTGTCGATCAGCGTGTCGCCGGATTCGTTGATCGTCATCGACAGCTTGGTCGAGGCGTTGAGAATGCTGTCGCGAATGATATCGCTGGCGGCGTTGATCTCGTCTTTCAGTGTCTCGTGGGCGCCGGTGATCGAGGCGCGCACGCGCTCGGCATGGGTGACGACCGCTTCGCGCTCGCTGCCCAGCCCGTCGACCAGCGAGCGGATGCGGGACTCGTTCTCTGAATAGGAGCGCTCGATCTGGTTCACCTCGCTGTGGACCAGCGTTTCGAGCTCGACGGCACGCGCAAGCGTGCGTTCGATGCCTTCGCCCATGGCTGCCACCTCGCGGCGAACCGCTTGGCCGATCATCATGACGCGATCCTGGGCAAGATTTTCCGGCTCGGCCAGACGGAAGGCCACCTCGGTCATCGACTGCGCGGCAAGGCGCATCTCCTGAGCGCGGCGAATCATCACTGCGAATGCCCAGAACAGGATGACGGGCACGATTGCCGCGATCGCCAGGCCGATCAGCTCCGGACGGGCGAAAAACTGATCGAAGGTGCGGATGTTCCAGATGCCAGGTCCGAACAACAGGTTCGCAAGGCCGCCAGCGCCGGCGATCCAGGCCAGCGAAACGAAAGCCACGACCCAGTAGATCGTGTTCGAGGCGCGCCGATTGAGGGTGTGCAGGAGCGTCTTATAGTCTTTTTGACGATCGTCGTTGGCCGGCGAGAAAGCTGCCGGCTGCGAGCCATTGCGCGTTGCGACAGGACGCAACTCAGCCGGCTTGGCCTTTGGCGCGGGATTTGCGATCTGGCTTTGATTGGCGGCAGGTGCCGCGTTCTGGGTCTGGTCCGGGGCAGGGGCTTGGTTCTGGCTGCGACCTTCGCGCGCCAGCTCGTCGGCGGCTTGCGATATTTGCGCTTCGAGATCTTCCATGGATGCAGCCATGTCGAAGTCGCCGCCGGCATCGCCGCTCAGATCGATATCAAGTGCCTTTTCAAGTTCCCTGGCTACGTCGCTGTCGAGCGTTCTTGTCGTCGTTGGTTTCTTCGCCATGCCTTCGCTACCCTGTACAAGCTGCCGCGGGACTTATGGTTCTGCTTATTGATTGTGCCTAGCGTGTCCCGCGCAGGAGGCTGAAAATGGACCTGTCGTATCGTAATGACACAGCCGGGTAAAGAAAACATGCATTCCGCCCGATACGTAAAACTTTAAATATAAGGTTAACACAGCCGTGATTCCGGCGCCGTTATCGCGACATTTTTCCGGGCCAATCATTAACCCGTTGTCCACCGGATACGCCTAGTTTTTGCGGCGGTCGAAGAACGGAGTCTCAAAGTGATACGTGGCGAAAACGGCATTGCCTTCTCGATGCCCGGCGGCGACGTGTCGGGGACAGCCGGGGCGCGGCCGATCGACCTGGCGCATCTTGCGCGCCAGACGATGGGCGATCGGAGCCTCGAGCAGGAGGTGCTGGCTCTGTTCGTGCAGCAGGCGCTGTCGGTGCGCGACAAGATCGTCGATGCGGATGTCAGGCAGCGGCTGCTATTGGCACACGGGCTCAAAGGCTCGGCGCGTGGGGTCGGCGCCTTCGCCATTGCCGATTGCGCCAGCGCGATCGAATGCCGGCCCGAAGACGCCAGCACGCTGAAGCGGCTTGGCTCGCTGATCGAAGAAGTGCGCGACTTCGTCGCCGCCATCAGCCGATAGCGTTTATTCCCAAAACGCCACACAGCGGCGCTTTGGCGCCGCAGTTGACTTGTCCGGCAGAGTGATTATGTCGGCTCAGACTCCCTTCAGGTGACAAATGACCAAGCTGACCTTCATCGCCCATGACGGCACGCATTTTGACGTGGATGCCGAAAACGGCTCGACCGTCATGGAAAATGCGATCCGCAATGCGGTGCCGGGAATAGAAGCGGAATGCGGCGGCGCCTGCGCCTGCGCGACCTGCCATGTTTATGTCGACGAAGCCTGGACGGCGGAGGTCGGCGAGCCGGAAGCCATGGAAGAGGACATGCTGGATTTCGCCTACGAGGTCCAGCCGAACTCGCGGCTGTCATGCCAGATCAAGGTGCGCGACGCCCTCGACGGGCTGGTCGTGCGCGTGCCGGCCCGCCAGGGCTGAAGCCGATTTTTGCGGCTGCTGCTTGGCAGCGGACCAATGGTCATGCAGTGTCGCGCCGTTTTCCCATAAAGGCGCATGCTTCATGACCGCTATCACCAAGACGGACGTACTCATTGTCGGGGCAGGGCCTATCGGCCTGTTTGCCGTATTCGAGCTCGGCCTCTTCGACATGAAGTGCCATCTGATCGACATACTCGACCGGCCCGGCGGGCAATGCGCCGAACTCTACCCGGAAAAACCGATCTACGACATTCCGGCTTGGCCCTCGATCTCGGCGCAAGGCCTGGTCGACAAGCTGCTTGAGCAGATCGCGCCGTTCAAGCCCGAATTCACCTATAGCCGCATGGTTTCGAGCCTGGAAAGGCTGGACGACGGCAGCTTCCGCGTCATTACCGACGAAAACGAGGTGTTCGAAGCCAAAATTGTGGTGATCGCCGCCGGCGGCGGTTCGTTCCAGCCGAAGCGGCCGCCGATTCCGGGCATCGAACCCTATGAAGGCAAGAGCGTGTTCTACTCGGTACGCCGGATGGAGGACTTTCGCGGCCACGACCTCGTCATCGTCGGCGGCGGCGATTCGGCGCTCGACTGGACGCTGAACCTGCAGCCGGTCGCCAAGAGCGTGACGCTGGTGCACCGGCGGCCCGAATTCCGCGCAGCGCCCGACAGCGTCAACAAGATGTACGCCATGCAGGAGATGAAGCAGCTGGAATTCCAGGTTGGACAGGTGACGGGCCTGACCGGCAGCGACGGCCAGCTAGTCTCGGCCACCATCAAGGGGCCGGAGGGCGATGTCGAAGTGCCGTGCACGCGGATGCTGCCGTTCTTCGGCCTGACGATGAAGCTCGGCCCAATCGCCGAATGGGGCCTCAACCTCCACGAGAACCTGATCCCGGTCGACACCGAAAAATTCCAGACGTCGGTGCCCGGCATCTTCGCCGTAGGCGACATTAACTGGTATCCCGGCAAGCTGAAGCTGATCCTGTCGGGCTTCCATGAGGTCGCTCTAATGGCGCAGGCAGCCAAGCGCATCGTCAGCCCCGGCGAGCGCATCGTATTCCAGTATACGACCTCGTCGACCAGCCTGCAGAAGAAGCTCGGCGTGGTCGACTGAAGCTCGCCAGATTTCGCCGGACAGGTCTATTCGGCCAGGGCTGGAGCCACAGGCTCGGCATGGCCGCGAAGCATTTTCTCCGGCATCAGCCAGAGCGTGATGAGCGACAACAGCAAGATCGCGGCCGCGGCAAGAAAGATCATCACGAACGGCATGGCCGAGGCGACATGGCCGGCCGTCTGCGTGCCTTCGCTGGCCAGCGGCAGCCCGTAACCAAGGGCGACGGCACCGAGCGTAGCGACGCCAAGCGCGCTGCCCAGCGAGCGCAGGAAGGTGAGAACGCCGGTCGCTACGCCAAGGTGCATGCGGTCGACGGCGTTCTGGACCGAGACGGTGGCAACCGGAAAGGTCGTGCCTGTACCCAGGCCTACGCAGGTCGTCAACACCTCGACGAGCAAAAGTGAGGCATGCCCGGCGACCAGGCTGAGCACGCCGAGGCACAGGATCGAGAAAACAGTTCCGATCATGGCAATGCGCTTATAGTGGAAAAAGCGCGGGATCATTCGCGCGCTGAATGTCGCACCGGCCACCGTGCCGAGCATCAGCCCAAGCAACGCGGTGCCCGATTGACTGACCGACAGGCCGACGACCGATTGCAGGTAGACCGGCAGATAGACCGACAAGCCGACATTGGCGGCCTGCAGCAGGAACATCGACAATGTGCCGGCGAGAACGATCGGATTGCCGAGCACTTCGAGCGAGATCAGCGGTTCGGCCGCGCGCATGAGCCGCAGCGCGAACGCGCTCCAGAACACCGCCGAGCAGGCGAGCAGTCCAAGGATTTCAGGCGACAGCCACGGATACTCGCTGCCGCCCCAGTTCAAGGCAAGCAGCAGCAGCGAGGTGGCCGCGACCAGAAGCAGCGCGCCGAGGCCGTCGATGCGGTGATGTTTTGCGGCGATCGGCAGCTTCTTGAGCGGGTTGTTGATGATCGCCATGGCCAGCAGGCCGAGCGGAACGTTGATCCAGAAGATCAGCGACCAATGCAGATGTTCGGCGAAGGTGCCGCCGAGCAGCGGCCCGGCGATGCTGGCGACGGCCCATGTGCCCGAGATCCAGGCGGCGTAGCGAGCCCGCTCGCGCGGCGGCACGAGGTCGCCGATCACGGTCTGCGTCAGGGCGAACAGGCCGCCGCCGCCGGCGCCCTGGATCGCCCGGCCGACAACCAGGACCAGCATGTTAGGGGCCGTGGCGCCGACCAGCGAGCCGGCGAGAAAGATCAGGATTGCAGCATAGACGGTCGGCCGGCGACCATAAATATCGGAGATCTTGCCGTAGAGCGGCGCCACGGCGGTCGCGGTCAGAAGATAGCCGGTCACGATCCATGGCAGATATTCGGCATGCCCGAGCAGACGTGCCATCGTCGGCATCGCCGGCGCGACGATGGTCTGGTCGAGCGCCGCCAGCAGCATCGACAAAAGCACGCCGCCGATGATGGCGTTTTTCTCGGTTTCGGTCAGCGGCGCGCTGGTTTCCACCATCGTTTGCTTGTCGACAGCCTGGTCCATATCCGTTCATCCATTATGCCTGCGTGCACGTCCGCGACGGGCTGGGAAGCATCTAGTACGCCGATTGGCGTTTGCCGGAGGCTGATCCCTGCGAACCTGGCATATGTCGTTCGCTATAGGCCGATTTCGACAGCGGCTCGAAAGTTTTCCGAAGCTGGCACTATGTTTCGGCAAAATTGGCTTTGTCCGATGACGCGGAGTTCAGCCGGGAGCGAGTCGGCCGTTCTCAATGCGCTCGATGCGATAGTGCAAAAGCCGCAGGATGCGGCTTTGGAAATTGGCGCTTTCGACACGATCGAAGCGCATCTGGTCCTGGTCGTGTTTGGCAAGCATGGCCGCAGTGATTTTTGCGGCCTTGGCCTTTGCCAGTTCGCAGGTCTTTTCCGGGTAGCTCGCCTTCAAGGCGTCTTCTAGTTCGCGGCCGTGGTTCTTGGCAATCTCGACGTGGCGTTCCTCATGGCGCTTGATGTCGGCGGACAACGTATCCCAGAACAGCCTGACGCCGGCATCGGCTTTGCGCGGGCGGCGCCACTCAGGAAGGATGACCTTGACCTTGACGGTGACGACAGCGTCGGCAATCCAGCACGAGCCCGGCTTTTGCGCATAGCTGACGCGGGTGGTGAACGCCATCTGGGTAGCGCCTGGATGCCGCGACCCGGTGCTTTTCACCTGAGGCCCGAGTTTCGACAGCTGGGTCTCGATGTCGTCGAGCGTCCTGCCGCCGATCGGGAAATAACTATATGTCTTGACGAGAGTTGCAGCGCCGGCCGGGAATGCGGTCAGAGCGAGCATCAGGGCGCAAAGGAGGAATCGTTTCATCGTGTTGCCTCTTTGCCCACCTTGCTTTACCGCCGTCCTCGGCGCAACGGAATTGATCCCCCGCCACGCCGCGGGATCGAACATGGTTGATGGGCAATGATGACAGGGCGATGGCAGTTGGCGCACGGACGCCATCTCGACCTTGGCGGCAAGGCCGTGGTCGTCGGCATCCTCAACATCACGCCGGACAGTTTTTCCGACGGCGGCCTGTTCGATGCGCCGGAAAAAGCAGTGGCCCAGGCGCGCCGCATGGTCGAGGAGGGGGCCTCCGTCATCGATGTCGGCGGAGAATCGACACGTCCCGGGGCGTCTGCGGTCTCCGCAAAGGAAGAGCAGGCTCGCATATTGCCGGTCATCGAGGCGCTCGCGACGTCTGGCGGAACGCTGATCTCGGTCGATACCTATCGCGAGGATACGGCCCGGCTTGCCGTCCAAGCCGGCGCGCATATCGTCAATGACGTCTGGGGCCTGCAGCGCGAACCGGCCATTGCCCGCGTCGCGGCCGAAACCGGCGCTGGCCTTGTCGTCATGCACACGGGACGGGACCGGCAGAAACTGCCCGACGTGATTGCCGATCAGCTCTTCTTCCTCAGGAAGTCGCTGGAAATCGCGCGGCGGAGCGGTGTTGCCGACGATCATATCGTGCTCGATCCGGGCTTCGGCTTCGCCAAGGAGACGGCAGCGGAAAATCTTGACCTGATGGCACGGTTTTCCGAACTTCATGCGCTGGGTTTTCCACTGATGGCCGGCACATCGCGAAAGCGCTTTATCGGCACCGTCACCGGCCGCGACGCAGCCGCAAGAGGCGCCGGGACCGCGGCCACCAGCGTTATCCTGAGGCTCAAAGGCGCGCATCTCTTTCGCGTCCACGATGTCGCAATCAACGTGGATGCGCTGGCCATCGCCGATGCTATGCTGGCACGTGAGATCGGGGAAAGCTGAGCCATGTATGTCATCCGCATGAAGAACTGCGCCTTCTTTGCCCGGCACGGTGTGCTGGACGAAGAAGAGACGCTCGGCCAGCGCTTTTATGTCGATGCGGCACTCACGGTGGATCCCGGGCGGGCGCTGGTCGAGGATTCCATCGAGGACACCGTCAATTACGGCATCGCCTTTGCGGTCATCGAGAAGATCATTACCGGCGAACGGCGCTTTCTGATCGAAGCGCTGGCGCTCGAAGTGGCGAGGGCGCTGACGGCGCGGTTTCCGCAGATCAAAAAGGCCGAGATCACCGTGCGCAAGCCGAACGCCCCGGTGCCGGGTGTGCTCGATCATGTCGAGGTGACCGTTGTCTGGCCAGAATAGTAACAACAACAACACCGTCTATCTCAGCCTTGGCGGCAATCTCGGTGATCCGGCGAAGTCGATGGCTGCGGCACTGGGCATTCTGGATGCCAACGAGAGAACGCGCGTCGTTGCCGTTTCGTCGCTCTACCGCACGCCGCCCTGGGGCAAGCTCGATCAGCCGGATTTCCTCAACGCGGCGGCCGAAATCTCGACCGCGCTCGCGCCACGGGCTTTGCTCGACCTTTGCCTCGACGCCGAGCGAAAACTGAAGCGGGTGCGCGAGGAGCGCTGGGGTCCACGCCTGATCGATATCGACATTCTGGTGTTCGGCGACCGCATCATCCACGAGACCGGACTGGAGGTGCCGCATCCGCGCATGCTGGAGCGCGCCTTCGTGCTGGCGCCGCTGGCAGAAATTGCGCCGGAGCTTGTGGTCGACGGCAAGAGCGTATCGGAACGGCTGGCCGCCGTCGACACATCGGGCATTGAACGGCTGCCGTCAGGCCGGGATTGGTGGAAAACCTGACGCTGCCGCCATCGGTGCCTGAAATCAGCCGGAGAACCCACCTCCGTCGAGGAACATTTGTTCGTCCGGTGTCGTCTCGCGGCCAAGCATCCTGTTTCGATGCGGAAAGCGGCCGAAGCGCTGGATGATGTCGCGATGCTCGATCGCATATTTCAGATAGATCGGGGCTTTGGCGGCGGTAAGCTCTGCCGATTTGAGCTGATCGGCGAGGTCCTCCGAATGCTCATAGGGCAGATAGAGAAAAACGCGGAGCTCTTCGTCGAGTGCCAGGTCATGGCCGGCAGCGATCGCTTTCCCGGCGAAATGCCGCGCCAGCGGGTCCGTGGCGTACATGTGGCCGGTGGCGCGAAAGCAGTTTCGCGGAAACTGGTCGAGCAGGATCATCAGTGCCAGCGACCCTTCGGCGTGTTCGGACCAGCCGTCGCATTCGCGGCGGGCGGCGGCAAAGTGCAGATCGAGAAACCGGGTGCGGAAGTCGGCATCAAAGGCGTCGTTCTTCTCGAACCACGCGTCCTCCCCGGCGTCGCGCCAGAATCTGGTGATGGAGACAGCGCGCTCGTCCAGTTCGTTCATCATTCGCGTCTTTCCAACGTTTAATCGGCCGGTTCGGATTTCTGCAGCACGCCGGCGGTCTCCTCGTTGAGCGCCTGGCCCACGCGCCGTGGCGTGCTGAGCGGCGTCGGGATGGGGGTGCCGATATTGCCTTTGAGGAAGCGCCGCCCGGCGCGGATGCCTTCTGCCTGTTGAAGTTCGAAACGGGCAGCATCGCGGCGGCGGACGTCCTCGACTACCTCGGCGACCTCTTCCGGATCGACGCCGAGAGCTTCCAGTGTCGAGCCGCCGAAGACAAGCGCCGATTCGAACGTCTCGCGGAGCTGATAGTCGACGCCGGCACGAATGAGCTGCAACGCCGTGCCGCGGTCGAAAGCCCGCGCCAGCACCGTCAGCAACGGAAACTCCGCCTTGATGAGCTCGGCGATGCGCACGGCGGCATCGGGCTTGTCAACGCAGATCAGCACGGCGCGTGCGCGCCCGGCTCCCGCGGCACGCAGGATGTCCAGCCGCGTGCCGTCGCCGTAATAGACCTTGAAGCCGAAATCGGCCGCTGCCTGGATCATCTCGACCTCATTGTCGATGATCGAGACGTCGATGCCGCGCAACAAAAGCGGCTGGCTGGCGATCTGGCCGAACCGGCCAAAGCCGATGATCAGCACGCTGCCGGTCAGGCCGTCGGCGACATCGACGCCTTCAAGCGACTGCTCGTCGCGTGGCGTCAGATACCGCAATGCTATGATCGCTAAGGGCGTCAGCACCATGGAAATGATGACGATGGCGGTCAGCATCGCATTGGCCTGGCTATCGATGATACCGACAGCCGCCGCTGCGGAATAGAGGACGAAGGCGAATTCGCCGCCTTGCGCCATGAAGACCGCGCGCTCGAGCGCTTCCCGGTGGCCGGTTTTGAGAATGCGGGCGACGATATAGATGCCGATCGCCTTCATCATCATGTAGGCGACGACATAGATGGCAATGAGCTGCCAGTTGACGACGACCACATGCAGGTCGAGCGACATGCCGACGGCGAGGAAGAACAGCCCGAGCAGAATGCCGCGGAACGGTTCGATGTCGGCCTCCAGCTGATGGCGGAAGGTCGATTCCGACAAAAGCACGCCGGCCAGGAAGGCGCCCATGGCCATCGACAGGCCGGAAAGCTGCATGGCGAGCGCCGACCCGAGCACGACCAGAAGGGCGGCTGCGGTCATCACCTCACGGGCGCGCGCATCCGCCAGGATACGGAAGAACGGATTGAGCAGATAGCGTCCTGCAAGCACCAGCCCGACGATCGCGGCAAGGCCGATGCCGACCTCCGTCAACCGATCCGACAGGCTCATATCGGCGCCGCCCGGCGCGAGGAAGGCGATCAGCGCCAGCAATGGCACGATGGCCAGGTCTTCCAAAAGCAGGACCGAGACGATGCGCTGGCCCTTGGGCGTGGCCAGTTCGCCGCGTTCTTCCAGCAATTGCATGACGATTGCCGTCGAGGTGAGTACGAAACCGGCGCCGGCGACGAAGGATTGCGCGATCGGGAAACCTCCCGCAAGGCCGACGCCGGTCAGCAGGACCGCGCAGACGCCGACCTGCAGCGCGCCAAGCCCGAAAATCTCGCGACGCAGGCCCCATAGCCGTGACGGCTGCATCTCCAGCCCGATGATGAACAGGAACATAACGACGCCGAGTTCGGCGACATGAAGAATGGCTTCCGATTCGGAAAAAATGCGCAGCCCGAATGGGCCGATCACGACGCCGGCCGCCAAATAGCCGAGGATGGAGCCAAGTCCCAAACGCCTGAAGATCGGCACCGCAACGACGCCGGCGGCAAGCAGCGCCACCACCTGGATCAGATCGCCGTTCGATGCCTCTGCCGCCATGCCTGCCGTTCCGCTCTCTTGCAACAAGCGGCCAAGATAGGGGCTACGGGGCGGATCGAACAGTGCGAATCCGGCGCGTTGTGAAGGCGATATTGCAGGCGCACTGAACAGGATAATGGGCTCCCAGGCGTTGCTTGTTCCAGCAATCCGGCGCTAAGGACGCCCGGCTTCGGCCAGTGAAGGGCGAGCGACGATCAAGTCGCGACCTTTTTTGAGGAGATGACTGACATGAGGAAGTTCTTGCTGCTTGCCGTTGGCATCGCGGCACTTGCCGGTTCTGCCTGTTCGAAGGCGCCGGAGTGCACGACCGAGATGCTGACCAAGAAGGCCCAGGACATGACTGCGGCACTTCAGGCTGCGATTACCAAGGATCCGGCCAAGGCAGCCGACCTCGGGGCCAAGGTCCAGGCGGTCACAACCAAATATCAGGGCGGCACGACAGCGGCTGAGGCCTGCAAGGCCTATGACGAGGTGATTGCCGCGATCAAGGGCTGAGCACTTATTTGCAAATCAAAAGAGGGCGGCGCCGTTTGGTTGCCGCCTTTTCTCACGCTGAAAGTCAGTTCGGCGTTATGGAGCCGACCTCGACTGCATCGATCCGCTTCAGCTTCATGCCGATGACCGGGACCAGCTGCTGGTCGACGCGCACGGCAACGGTCACCGTCATTGAATTGTCGTCGGGGACAAGCGCCTGCATAACGCCGCGCAACTGATTGCGATTGATGGTGAAAACCACCTTGTGCGCATCGACGACATTGCCGCCGATAATGTCGAGGCCGGAGCCGGCGGCCCCGCCCATAAAGCTGCCCTTGTAGCCCTGCCGGCCCTTGTGTTCGATCGTTGCCGACATCTGCTGGGTGAACATGCCTACCCGGCAGCCGCCGTCGAGCGACATGCCGACCTTGCCGTCAGGCGTCGAGCCGATGAAGCTGCAGGTGAATTTCGTGCCCTTGTATTTGCCGGCAACGATTTCCCCGGGGCCGACCCATTTGCCTTCGACCGATCGAAAGAACTGCTTGTCCGGTTCCGCCGCCGAGGTCTTTCCGGCAATGCCGACGGTTGCGACAAGCGCGAGCGCCACGGGCAGCCCGCTGGACAGAATAACGCTTTTCATCGACGACACCCGGCAACAAAGAGACTGGTTTGGACGCTTCCGACCATGGACAAGATTGGTTAATGCTTTGTCACCCCAAGGCAATAGTCACGTTCCGGAAGCGGATGTTTCTTTTTCTTTCTTTGCTGCAAAGGAGGTCAGCGCGGAGAGGAAATCGCCCAATCCGGGCCGCCTGACCGCGTAAAAGGGCAGGGGCCTTGCGGTTTCCATCGCTGCAATGCCGATGCGCGCAGTCATCATGCCGTTGACGACGCCTTCGCCGAGCTTGGCCGAGAGCCGGGCGGCAAGGCCGTGGCCGACGATCTGCTGGACGAAACTGTCGCCGACGGCGATCGACCCGGTGACCGCGAGATGGGCCAGAACGCTGCGCGCCAGGCGAAAAAAGCCAAGCGTGCCGGGGCGGCCGCCATAAAGCTCCGACAGCCGGCGAATCAACCGGCCGGCTTCGAACACGACATAAGCGACGTCGACCAGCGCGCGGGGGCTGACCGCGGTCACCAGGGAGACGCGCTTCGCCGCTTCGAGGATCATCACCCTGGCGCGGGCATCGAGCGGGCCGAGTATCTCGGTCTCGGCCAGCCGCACCAGATTGCCGCCGTCAATGATCTCGCCGCGCAATTCGGCCAGCGAGCGCCTGCCGGCCGCGGTTTCAGGCTTGGCCGAGACAAAGACCGACAACTCGTCGACCACGGCGCGGGCGGCCTTCGGATCGTCACGGGCAATCGCATCGAGCGCCCGCTTCTGCAACTTTTCGACCTCGGCAAGGCGGGCAATCGCCATGAATTCGCGCACGAGGATGATCAGAAGCGCCAGGATGGTGATCGCGGCCATAGCGGCAGCCAGCCAGCCCAGCCACTCGGCGCGCTCGAACAGGTCGCGAATCAGCTGGTCGGTCCAGAGGCCGACGGCGAGCGAAACCAGAACGCCCAGCGCGCCGAAGAACAGGCTGCCAAGCGGCGAACGTTTTCGCGGCGCAATCGCCGGCGGCGGTTCGGCAGCGACGATATCAGCCTCGTCGAAGACGTCGATCTCCGCCGGTGTGACCACGGCAAGATCCGCCGTCACGGTACGCGGCTTTCGCGCCGGCGCGGCCTCGGACGCAGCATGGTGAGCCGTCGAATCTTCCTTCTGCTGGGGCTCCGGCTCTATGCGAAAGGCCGCCGGTCTGCGGGGCGCACTCATGCGAGATGATCTCCGATCAGGAACTGCAGCGCGCGGTCGAGCCTGATATGCGGCAGCGACAGCGTCACACCCTCGGCGGTGCGCTCGAGTTTCGGCGGGCGAAAGCGCACGAAGCGGATCGCGGGGTCGTCATTGTTCTGCGGGCGGGTCGATTCGGAAACGTCGAACACCGCATCAACTTTCTCCGGCAAGTCACCGGGAAATATGGCTGTTTCGGTCTTTCCGTCAAAGGTTTCGCCATCGATTTTTTCGCCGCGCAATGGCGTGCCGATAATGACCGGCAAAGTCTCGCGGCCCTGCTTGACCGTGCCTTCCCGGGTCGCGCGCATGGCAGCCATAGCGACGACGTCGACGTCGGCGCCGGTGAAATTCGCCCGCGCCACGGCTCGGTCGGCTAGCCGCCGCACGATCGCCTGCAGCCGGTCGTGGCTTTCGTGGTGCAGATGGTCGGCCTTGGTCGCGGCCACCAATATGCGGTCGATACGCCTCGAAAACAGGTCGGTCAGGAAGTTGCCCCGGCCGGGCCGGAAACAGGACAGGATTTCGGTGATCGCGCGCTCCAGATCGGCCATCGCACCGGGGCCGGCATTCAATGCCTGCAATGCGTCGATGAGCACGATCTGGCGGTCGAGACGCGTGATGTGTTCGCGAAAGAACGGTTTGATGACATGCGTCTTGTAAGCCTCGTAGCGCCGCTCCATCATAGCCTGCAGCGATCCCGAGCGGGCGCGCCGGCCGCCCAGATTCGGCAGCGGCGCGAAGGTGAGAGCGGGCGAGCCTTCAAGATCGCCGGGCATCAGGAAGCGGCCGGGCGGCAAGGTCGAAAGCGCCCGCTCGTCGAGTTTGCAGGCCTTGAGATAGGCCGCGAAGCTCTCAGCGAGGCGGCGCGCCGTCATCTCGTCGGCCTCGGCGTTGGGGTCGACCGGATTGGAGAGCGCCCGCCATTCCCGCGAAAGGTCGACACGCACCGGCAACACGGCCATCTCGAAGGCCTCACGCGAAAAATCGGCGTAGGACTTGCCGAGCAGCGGCAGGTCGAGCAGCCATTCGCCGGGATAATCGACGATGTCGACCGACAATTTGCCGGCGGAAAACATGCGGCTCCAGCCAGAGGCCGATTCGTATTCGATGGTGAGCCTCAGTTCGGAAATCGCACGCGTCGAATCCGGCCAGACGCGATCGTCGACAAGAGCCGCGATGTGATCCTCGTACTGGAAGCGTGGTACCGCGTCGTCCGGCTGCTCTTCGAGAAAAGCCCGGGCGATGCGCCCCGATTTTTGTGCCTCAAACAGCGGCAAGCGTCCGCCATGGACGAGATTGTGCACAAGGGCCGAGATGAACACCGTCTTGCCGGCGCGGGACAGCCCGGTCACGCCAAGACGCAGCGACGGAGCGAAAAGCCCGGCAGCGCGGCCTGACAACGTATCCAAGGCAATCTTCGCCTCGTCGGTAAAAGTCGTCAGCGATGATGCCAAATCTGTTCTCGCGGGCCGGTCAGGATCCGATATAGGCTTTGATGCGCGGCTTTGAAATGGCCTCAGATATCGGCAGGCGTCAGGAAGGCTTCGAGATAGCCGGTGCCTGGCGCAGCCTCGGCAAGTCTGCCGTTGAACCGGACCACCGCAAGTGCGGAGGTCGGGAAGCCGTGGTTCAGCATGGCCCGCGCGGTCTCGTTGCCGTCGCCTGAGAGCGCCATGGCGAGATCCTCAATCATCGGATTGTGGCCGATGACGAGCAAGGCATCCAGCCCGCCATTCTGCCGGATGGCAGTGAGGTACGCGGCGGCATCGTCGCTGTAGAAGGTGTCACAGAACAGCACCCGGCCCGTGTCCGTATGGCCAGCCAAGCTTTCCAGCGTCTGGCGGGCGCGCTTGGCGCTTGAGCAAAGGGTGCGGGCCGGTGCGTATTTGCGGGAACGCATCAGCACGCCCATCGCTTCGGCATCGGCGAAGCCGGATGGATCGAGCGGGCGGTCGAAGTCAGCCACGCCAGGCAGCGCCCAGCCGGCCTTCGCATGCCTCAGCAGGTAAAGTCTGGTCACCGGATCCCCGTTGTGCCGGGCACCGAACCCGTCAGCACGCCGCAGGATTTGCCATCAGAAGAGCTCCGTGCGCAATGGCAAGCGCCCCTCAAGCATAGCGAATCATGTACGGATTCGGTCGTATTCTTCGCAAAAAGGGCATCGCAGATGCTGATTTGTCCGAGACTAACAATTGCGTGAAACTGTCGTCGATTGACCTTGTGCAGCTTTCGGTCCGCGAATATATAGGCGCCAAATTTGGGGTTTGTTGGGTGAGTCGAATGAACGACATCGTTACCGCCGATTACGTACCCTCCGAAGACGAGCCGTTCATGAACGAGCGGCAGAAATCCTACTTTCGCATGAAGCTCGTCACCTGGAAGAACGACATCTTGCGCGAAGCGCGCGAAACTCTCGAAATCCTGCAGCAGGAAAACGCCAACCACCCCGACCTCGCCGATCGCGCCTCCTCCGAAACCGACCGCGCCATCGAACTTCGCGCCCGCGATCGCCAGCGAAAACTCATCTCCAAGATCGATTCGGCCCTCCAGCGCCTTGACGAAGGCACTTACGGCTATTGCGAGGAGACGGGCGAGCCGATCGCGCTGAAGCGGCTCGACGCGCGCCCGATCGCCACCTTGTCGATCGAGGCACAGGAGCGCCATGAGCGGCGCGAGAAGGTCTACCGCGACGACTGAGTCGCCGGGAAAAACAGCGGCATCGGTAAAGCGTTCACAATGGCCGGTTTTCCGGCCATTTTCATTGGCCGTTCGCTATCGGCCTATCTTTTCTGATTGGACAACTCGCCGAGGAGCTTCGTCATCTCGTCGTCGAGAGAGGGCGATGCCTTCGCCACCGGCTTGCTCGGCGTTTGGCTGAAGCGTGGCTCGTCGAGGGAAACCTCCAGCTCCTTCATCAGCGCATCGTCAATCGACTCGTGCTGTGCAGGCGGCTCGTATCTTGCCGGGGAGTCCTGTCTTGCCGGCGGCTGCGCATGCCGCGAGGCATTGGCGTTGACGGATCCATAACTTGGCAACGGTGTGACGTTCGATGCCGGTTTCGGCGCCGGCGCCGGCATTGTTGCCGGCATCGTCGCCGTCTGGCGGGCTCGGACAGGGGTCGCGGTTACGCTTGCCGGCTGCGGTGGCGCTTGCCTCACCGGCGCGGCGGTGGTCGAAACAGACCTTGCTGCCGGCTGGTGGCCGTTGTCTCCGGTCAATGCCGGGCGCCGCAGCGCCGAGAGCCTGATGTCGCGCTCGACGACGACGTCGGTCGGACCACCGATCAAGAGCAGGTGCTCGATATCGTCACGGCGCACCAGCACCAGCCGCCGGTGACTGTCGACCGCTGTGGCATCCATGACAGCCAGCCGCGTCTTGCGGTTCCTGCCGCCGGCGACGAATGTCCCGAACGTCAGGCTGCGGACCAGCCTGATAATAAGAAGAATGATGAGCAGAAGGACAAGTACTGCAAACGTCCATAGGATTGCTGCGGCATAACCAGGACCCGCCACGCCATCCAGCCATTGCAGCATTGGTTCCCCCAAAATCAGCTTTCGAAGAGAGGCGACACTAGACTGTTGCGGCAGGGCACCGCAAGTTGCCTTTCACGCTTCGTGAACAGCTTGAAACGCCGGGAGCCGAACGGCGTCATTTTTAGCGGACATCTGCAGCCGGGCCTTTTCCCAACCCTGAGAATATGATTCAACCGACACCGGAATTCACGAGCAGGGGGCACATGGCCAAGGAAGCGCGCGGCGATTTCTATCCGGTACCTATCGTCGACCAGAACACGCGGCCGGGAGCGGTCACCCGGCTCATCGTCTTCATCGTCGTCTTGACTGGGGCAGCGATCGTCTTCGGCCTTTTCCGCGAGCGCCTTGGCGATCCATTCCTGCTCGGCATGCTTGGCGTGCTGGCGATGATCGGCGTCGGCTTTCTATTCGCCACTGCGATCGGCTTCGTGCATATCACGCCGCGCTCGACAAGCGACGAACTGTCGAAAGCTTTCGTCGATTCGATGTCGCAAGGTCTCCTGGTCACCGACACCAAAGGCCGTATCATCTACGCCAACCGGACCTATGCCGATATGACGGGTGCCGAGTCGGCCGCCGACCTCAAGACCGTCGAAGGTTTGCTTTCAGACGTTCCCGAGGCCTCGGTGACCATATACCGGCTGGCGTCAGGCCTGCGGGACGGCCAGCCGGGCGACGGCGAGTTTCGGCTCGCGCAGTCCATTCGGCCAGGCGCCGAACCGGGCGCGCGCTGGTACCGCGTTCGAGCCCGCGCCTTCAGCGTTCCCGGCCAACGGCTGCCCATGCTTGCCTGGCAGCTTGCCGATATCTCGCGGGAACGGGCCGAGCAGGAGCGGTTCTTTCTCGACCTGCAAAAGGCCATCGATCACCTCGACCATGCGCCGGCCGGGTTCTTTTCCGCCGACCAGGAAGGCCGCGTCACCTATATCAACGCGACCCTTGCCGAGTGGCTTGGCATCGATCTGGCCAGCTTCACTCCCGGCGCCATCACGCTGCCGGAGATCGTCGCCGGCGACGGCATGGCGCTGGTCCGTTCGGTCAAGGCCGACGCTGGTACCACGCGCAATGCCGTTATCGACCTCGATCTGACGACGATGACCGGCGAGGCGCTGCCGGTGCGCTTCATGCATCGTGTCTCGGCCAGCCGAGAGGGGCTCAACGGCCCGACTCGCACCATCGTGCTCAACCGGACGCAAGGCGAGGACGCTTCGGCCGACCTCCGCGCATCGGAAATACGCTTCACGCGGTTCTTCAACTCGACGCCGATGGCGATAGCCGGCGTCGACCATGCCGGCCGCATCCTGCGCACCAATGCGCCGTTCCTGTCGCTGTTTTCCTCGGTCGTCGACCGCGACGCGGTCGATCGGCGTGTGCGGCTGGATACGGTGATCCACGAGCGCGACCGGCCGGCTTTCGCCGCGGCCTTTGAAAAGGCACGCCAGCAACAGGCTGACATCGAGCCGATCGATACGGTGCTGCCCGGCAATGAGGAGCGCCACATACGCTTCTACGTCAACGCGGTCGCAGACGGTACCGGGGGCGAGGGCGCCGAGGAATCGGCCATCGTCTATGCCGTGGAGACCACTGAGCAAAAGGCCCTCGAGGGCCAGATGGCGCAGAGCCAGAAGATGCAGGCGGTCGGCCAACTCGCCGGCGGCATCGCACATGATTTCAACAATGTGCTGACCGCCATCATCATGGCCTCGGACCTGCTGTTGACCAACCACCGGCCGTCCGATCCGTCATTCCCGGACATCATGAACATCAAGCAGAATGCCAACCGGGCGGCCTCGCTGGTGCGGCAGTTGCTGGCCTTCTCGCGCAAGCAGACGCTGCGGCCGGAGGTGCTCAACCTGACCGACGTGCTCGCCGATCTCAGGATGCTGCTTGCCCGGCTGGTCGGCAACGACATCAAGCTCAAGATCGACCATGGCCGCGACCTGTGGCCGGTCAGGGTCGATATCGGGCAGTTCGAGCAAGTGGTGGTCAATCTGGCGGTCAATGCGCGCGATGCGATGCCGGCCGGCGGCGACCTCACCGTACGCACCCGCAACGTCAGCGCCGGGGAATGCAAGACCTTTTCCTATCGCGAACTTACACCGGCCGACTATGTGCTGGTCGAGGTCGAGGACAGCGGCAGCGGCATCGCGCCTGATGTGCTGAAAAAGATCTTCGAGCCCTTCTTCACGACAAAGGAGGTTGGCAAGGGAACTGGCCTCGGCCTGTCTATGGTCTATGGCATCATCAAGCAGACAGGCGGCTTCATCTTCTGCGATTCCGAAGTCGGCAAGGGATCCGTGTTCCGCATCTTCCTGCCGCGGCACATTGCGGAGGCAAGGAAGGCGGGCGAGGCTGGAGAAGTGCCGGCCGCCCCTGCCAAGATCGCCGACTCAGCCAAGGATCTGTCGGGCTCGGCCACGGTGCTGCTGGTCGAGGACGAGGACGCCGTGCGCATGGGCGGCATGCGGGCGCTGAAATCGCGCGGCTACACCGTCCACGAGGCGTCGTCGGGCGTCGAGGCGCTTGAAGTCTACGAAGCGCTCGGCGGCAAGGTCGACGTCGTGGTGTCGGACGTGGTGATGCCGGAAATGGATGGCCCGACGCTGCTTGGCGAATTGCGCAAACGGCAGCCCGACATCAAGTTTATCTTCGTGTCCGGCTATGCCGAAGACGCGTTCGCCAAGAACTTGCCGGCCGACGCGCATTTCGGCTTCTTGCCGAAGCCGTTTTCGCTCAAGCAATTGGCCACGATCGTAAAGGACATGCTGGAATCCTGACCCTTCCAACGCTCCGCTTGCGCAATGTCGTGAGACTGCCATGATTGCAGGCGAAACGGGCGACGGGTTTTGGAAAGCATGCCGTGACGCCACACAACGAGGCTAGCAAAGGCGACTACGCAAGCGCGGTGCTGCTGCCGGGCGACCCGCAGCGCGCTGAATGGATGGCGGAGACCTTTCTGGAAGCGCCGCGCTGCGTCAACCGCCGCCGCGGCGCGCTCGGCTTTACCGGGTTGTTTCGCGGCAAGCCTGTCAGCGTCCAGTCCACCGGCATCGGCGTCCCGTCATTCCTGGTCTACGTGCACGAGCTGCTGGATTTCTACGGTGCGAAAACGTTGATCCGCACCGGCACCTGCGGCGGCCTGACCGCTGAGGTGGTGCTGCGCAGCCTGGTGATCGCGCAATCGGTACGTGGCGAAAATGCGGAGAGCGGCCAGGTTTTTGGGCTCTATCGTGCCGATGCCGGCCCCGATCCGGCATTGTTGGCCCAGGCGTTGGCCCGGGCTGCGGAACTCGGCATCGACCATCGGGCCGGGCTGACCATCTGCAGCGATATTTTTTATCATCCGCTGGGGCGCGAACGCTTTGCCGAAGCACAGGCACAGGGGGCGCTCGCCGTGGATATGGAAACCAGCGCACTCTACCGCATTGCGGCCGATTTCGGCGCCCGGGCGCTGTCGATCCTGACCGTCGTCGACAATGTGGCAACCGGCGAGCAGACCGACTATTCCGAACGCCAGGGCCTTTTCACCGATATGACCCGGCTGGCGCTCGACATGGCGGCGGAGAGCTAGGCGGCTTCTACTTCGGAGTACGGAACCTCGCCAGGTTCCGTACTTTCAACGCTTCGTGCAGGTCGAGGCGGTAAAGGCGCCGTCTGGCTGCTTCATGATGATGTCGAAGGACGGGGTGGTTCCGCTTTCCAGCGTCGCTTGCGTAAGCGAGATCGAGTTGCCACCGCTGGTGTAGCCACCCAGCGAACCCAACCAGGTAATCACCCCGTCTGCATCCATCTGGTAGTTATAACTTTGCGGCGCGGTGCCGAAGCTAACCGGACCGCTATAGAGGTTTCCCTTGATGGTGATGTCGCCGAGGCTGAGGAACATGCCTAGCAGATAGACTTCGCAATGATAGGAGCCGTCCGGCAGCTTGCCGTCGCTGAAGCCGGCGCGCGCTACGGTCGTCGTCCCCAGCAGAAGCATGGTGATGAAAATGCAAGACGTTCGGAAGGCCATGGCGTCGCTCGTTTAAGGGTTCGAACTTGCCCCATTTCGCTGCGGCGCTGCAATCCTCGCCAGCGCTCATATGATGCTGCTCAAAATTCGGGCATTGGCCTGTATATGAGTAAAACTTAGGCTGATACGAGTGATCTTTTCTCATTTAAAACCTGGCAGGCGAGGTTCATCTCCTGCGGCTAATACATTAACCGACTGACAGGGCTGGGAAATCTCAAACCCTCCGATCTTTCGCCGGTGATTGGCACAGCCGTTGCATGGTCCTGTTCCGATGCAGTTAACCAGCTTGGGAGTTTAAAAGTATGAGGGGCAGTTTCTCGACAATAACAAAAATGTTTTCGGCCGGCGTGGTCACCGCCGGCCTGCTGATGAGCGTTCCCGCCAAGGCGGCCGACGACACCATCAAGGTCGGCATCCTCCATTCGCTGTCGGGAACCATGGCGATCTCGGAGACGACGCTGAAGGACGCCATGCTGATGCTCATCGAAGAGCAGAATGCCAAGGGTGGCCTGCTCGGCAAGAAGCTCGAGGCGGTGGTCGTCGATCCGGCTTCCAACTGGCCGCTATTCGCCGAAAAGGCGCGCGAGCTGATCTCGAAGGACAAGGTCGCGGCGGTGTTCGGCTGCTGGACCTCGGTGTCGCGCAAATCGGTGCTGCCGGTGTTCAGCGAACTCGACAACATCCTGTTCTACCCCGTCCAGTACGAAGGCGAGGAGAGCGAGCGCAACGTGTTCTACACCGGTGCGGCGCCGAACCAGCAAGCCATTCCCGCGGTCGACTATCTGATGAGCGAGGACGGCGGTTCGGTGAAGCGCTGGGTTCTCGAAGGCACCGACTACGTCTACCCGCGCACCACCAACAAAATCCTCGAGGCCTATCTGAAGGCCAAGGGCGTCGCTGCGGAAGACATCATGGTCAACTACACGCCGTTCGGCTTCTCCGACTGGCAGACCGAAGTCTCGGCGATCAAGAAATTCGGTTCGGCCGGCAAGAAGACCGCCGTCGTCTCGACCGTCAACGGTGACGCCAATGTGCCGTTCTACAAGGAACTCGGCAACCAGGGCATCAAGGCCGAGGATATTCCGGTCATGGCCTTCTCGGTTGGTGAGGAAGAGCTTGCCGGTCTCGACACCGCGCCGCTGGTCGGCCATCTCGCCGCCTGGAATTATTTCGAGAGCGTCGACACACCCGAGAACGCGAAGTTCATCGCCGACTGGCACAAATTCATCAAGAACGACAAGCGCACCACCAACGACCCGATGGAAGCCCATTATATCGGCTTCAACATGTGGGTGAAGGCGGTCGAGAAGGCCGGCACCACCGATCCGGACAAGGTCATCGACGCCATGGTCGGCGTCTCGGTGCCGAACCTGACCGGCGGTTATTCGACGATGATGCCGAACCATCACATCACCAAGCCGGTGCTGATCGGCGAAATCCAGGCCGACGGCCAGTTCGAAACCGTCTCGCAGACGCCCGGCCTGGTGATGGGCGACGAGTGGTCCGACTATCTGCCTGACTCCAAGGACCTGATCTCCGATTGGCGCGCGCCTCTGTCCTGCGGCAACTTCAACGTTGCCACCGGCAAATGCGGCGGCAAGGGAACCAACTGATCCTCCCGGTCTGTCCTCCCAGACCCGCAAGCCTCCGGGCAGGCTCCTCCTCCAGCCTGCCCGGAGGCGACATTCAACCTTCAAGAGCCACCAGAAACCAATGATCCTGATCCGCGCGATTGGCCTGATGCTGCTCCTCCTCCTGGGGACGCTGCTGCCGTCGAACGCCAGCGAAGCAGATCTGCGCGTGGTCATCGCCAAATTCGCCACCGCCGCCAATTTTCCGGCGATAGAAGCCGTGGTGCGCGAGCTTGCGGCTACCGGCGATCCGGCCGTAGAACGGCCGCTTGCCGCGCTTGTGGAGGGCAGCCTTTACGTGCGCAAGGCCGATTCACTGGTCTTTGTCGGCAAGGAGAGCGGCGACGGCATCGAGCTGCTCGATGCGCTTACCGGCGAAAGATCGGGCGAAGCTGCCAAGACCGACATCACCAAGATCAAGGTCAACAACACGCTGCGCCGCGTCATTCGCGATGCATTGGGCACACTGACGCTCGGCTCCAAGGATCCGGCCGTGCGCATTGCCGCCGCCGACACAATGTTCAAGACGCCGGACGCGGCAAACATCGAGCCGCTCGACACCGCGATCGCCAATGAGAGCGTGGCAAGCGTCAAGGCGCTGCTAGAACAGGCCCGCGCCGCGTCGGTTCTCGTTTCCGACAGGCCGGCGGCCGATAAATTGGTGGCAATCGGGCTCATCGGTGCGCGCAGCGACCGCGATGCGGTGTCGCTGCTCACGTCGGTAGAGGCCAATTCCGAAGGTGCGGTGAAGGACGCGGCGACCGCGGCGATCGCCAACATCAATTCGACGCTGGCGCTGTGGGATGCCGGCCAGAATATCTGGTATGGCATATCGCTTGGATCGGTGCTGCTGCTGGCGGCGATTGGCCTGGCCATCACCTTCGGCGTCATGGGCGTCATCAACATGGCGCATGGTGAGATGGTCATGCTCGGCGCCTACACGACCTTCGTCGTGCAGGAGGTTATCCGTAATTCCTTTCCCGGTCTGTTCGACTGGTCGCTGGTCATCGCCCTGCCGCTGGCCTTCCTGGTGGCGGCGCTCGTCGGCCTTGTCATCGAGCGCGGGCTGATCCGCTTCCTCTATGGACGGCCGCTGGAGACGCTGCTGGCGACATGGGGTGTGTCGCTGATCCTGCAGCAGGCCGTACGCACCATCTTCGGGCCGACCAACCAGGAGGTCGGCAACCCGTCCTGGATGTCCGGCTCGTTCAATATCGGCCAGCTTGCCGTGACCTGGAACCGGCTCTGGATCCTCGTATTCGCGCTCGGCGTGTTCGCTGTGCTGCTCTACGTGATGAAACGCACGCCCTGGGGGCTGCAGATGCGTGCCGTCACCGCCAATCGCCGCATGGCCGCCTCGATGGGCATCAGGACGCCTTGGGTCGATGCGCTAACGTTTGCACTCGGCTCCGGCATTGCCGGCATCGCTGGTGTCGCGCTCAGCCAGATCGACAACGTCTCGCCCAATCTCGGCCGCGGCTACATCATCGACAGTTTCATGGTCGTCGTTTTCGGCGGTGTCGGCAATCTCTGGGGCACGCTGGTCGGCGCTTTCTCGCTCGGCATCGTCAACAAGTTCCTCGAACCTTATGCCGGAGCAGTGCTCGGCAAGATCGTCGTCCTGGTGCTGATCATCCTGTTCATCCAGAAACGCCCGCGCGGTCTGTTCGCGCTAAAGGGCAGGTCGGTGGAAGCATGATCACGGGACGCTTCTTTGCCGCCGGCGCCGACCGCCGCGTCGCCATCACCATCTTCATCCTGCTGGCGGTTGCAATCGTCGTGCCGCTGCTCAATCTTGCGGTCTCGCCGACAAGTGCGTTTTACGTGCCGTCCTATATCGTCGCGCTCACCGGCAAATACCTCTGCTACGCACTGCTCGCCTTGGCGCTCGATCTCGTCTGGGGCTATTGCGGCATCCTCTCGCTCGGTCACGGCGCCTTCTTCGCACTCGGCGGCTATGCGATGGGCATGTATCTGATGCGCCAGATCGGCTCGCGCGGCGTCTACGGCAATCCGCTGCTGCCGGATTTCATGGTGTTCCTTAACTACAAGGAATTGCCATGGTTCTGGTATGGTTTCGACCATTTCTGGTTTGCCGCGATCATGGTGCTTGCGGTGCCCGGCCTGCTCGCCTTCGTCTTCGGCTGGTTTGCCTTCCGCAGCCGCGTCACCGGCGTCTACCTGTCGATCATCACCCAGGCGATGACCTATGCGCTGCTGCTTGCGTTTTTCCGCAACGACATGGGTTTCGGCGGCAACAACGGCCTAACTGATTTCAAGGACATTCTAGGGTTCAACGTGCAGGCCGACATGACGCGGTCGGCGCTGTTCGCGGCCAGCGCCGTCATGCTGGCGTTTGCCGTCTTCGTCACCTGGGCAATCGTCGGTTCCAAGTACGGCAAGCTTTTAATGGCGGTGCGCGATGCCGAGAGCCGCACGCGCTTTCTCGGCTGGCGGGCGGAGAACGTCAAACTGTTCGCCTTCACCGTGTCGGCGGTGATGGCCGGCATCGCCGGTGCGCTTTACGTGCCGCAGGTCGGCATCATCAACCCTGGCGAATTCGAGCCGTCCAATTCGATCGAGGTGGTGGTGTGGGCGGCCGTCGGCGGGCGCGGCACCATCGTCGGGCCGATCATCGGCGCGCTTCTGGTCAATGCCGGTAAATCCTGGTTCACCGGCGTGCTGCCGGAATTCTGGCTGTTTGCGCTGGGCGGACTGTTTGTCGCCGTCACGCTGTTCCTGCCCAAGGGCATCATCGGCATGTGGGATTCCTGGCGCGGCAACGCCAAGGCGCTGCGGGCGGCCTCGGTTGCCGAGGAAGTCGGCATCGATCCCGATGCGCCGGTGCCGCCGAAAACCGACCGCTCGGCGGCGAGAAGGCCGGGCGACTGGTCGGCCTCCGGCGCCGAACCGCAGCCGGCGGAGTGATGGCCTGATGTCGAAGAGCAACACCATCCTCTATCTCGACGGCGTGTCGGTTTCCTTCGACGGGTTTCGCGCTATCAACAACCTTTCGCTGGTGCTCGACAAGGGCGAGATGCGGGCGATCATCGGCCCCAACGGCGCCGGAAAGACGACGATGATGGACATCGTCACCGGCAAGACGCGGCCCGACGCGGGTGAAGTTTTCTTCAACGGTGAGGTCGACCTAACCAAACACGACGAGGCCGAAATCGCCATGATGGGCATCGGCCGTAAATTCCAGAAGCCAACGGTCTTCGAAAGCCACACGATCGAGGACAATCTGATGCTGGCGCTGAAAGGCCCGCGCTCGATCTTCCCGGCACTGTTCCATCGTCGCTCGGCCGCGGACGTGCGGCAGATCGACGACATCCTCGGCATCATTCGGCTTGGCGACAAGCGTGACGAACTCGCCGCCAATCTGAGCCACGGCCAAAAGCAATGGCTCGAGATCGGCATGCTTCTGGCGCAGGATCCGAAGCTGCTGCTGGTCGACGAACCGGTTGCCGGCATGACCGACGCCGAGACCGAGGAAACCGCGCGGCTGCTCAGGGACATCGCGCGCGACCATTCTGTCATCGTCGTCGAGCACGACATGCATTTCGTGCGCGAGCTCGGCGTCAAGGTCACCTGCCTGCACGAAGGCTCGGTGCTTTCCGAGGGCAGTCTCGACTTCGTTTCGGCCGACGAGCGCGTCGTCGAAGTCTATCTGGGGAGATGAACATGGTCTGGCGCGTTCCGTTCCATCATTTCGACCTTTCGTTCTTCACGCGTTGGAGAAAGCGCTGACCATGCTCGAAGTCTCCAATGCCACGCTGCACTACGGGGCTGCCCAGGCGCTGCGCGGCGTCTCGCTGAAGGCCGGCGCCGGCAAGATCACCTGCGTGCTCGGCCGCAACGGCGTCGGCAAGACCAGTTTGATGAGATCGATCGTCGGCCATCACCGGCTGACGAGCGGAAGCGTTGCCTTCGAGGGGAAGGCGCTCGACCGGAGCGCGGCGTATGATCGCGCCCGGTCGGGCATCGCATTCGTGCCGCAGGGCAGGGAGATATTTCCGCTGCTTACGGTGCGGGAAAACCTCGAATCGGGTTTTGCGCCGTTGAAGCGCGCCGATCGCAACATTCCCGGTCACGTCTTCGAATTGTTTCCGGTGCTGAAGCAGATGCTCGCGCGCCGCGGCGGCGATCTTTCCGGCGGCCAGCAGCAGCAGCTTGCCATCGGCAGGGCGCTGGTGATGCGGCCGAAGCTGCTGGTGCTCGACGAGCCGACCGAAGGCATCCAGCCGTCGATCATCAAGGACATCGGCCGCGCCGTCCGCTATCTGCGCGACCAGGCCGGCATTGCGGTGCTTTTGGTCGAACAATATCTCGATTTCTGCCGGGAATTGGCCGACGAGGTCAATATCATGGACCGCGGCCAGATCGTCCATACCGGCCCCGCCGAGGATCTCGACCGGGCGGACGTCCGCAAATTCCTGACTGTCTGAATTCTTATTGATTCCATTGGTTTGCAACTCTGGCGCGCCGAAGATTGCGTGCTAGATTTTGCTTGGCCTTGGTGAGTCGGCCGCTTTCCGTACCAGTTCCAATTTGGCAGATCAGGGGAAGGCGCGGGCCGCGCCGGCACGCTTGCGCGCAAGCCGTTCCCTTCCAGCGATCTGTTGTCGTCCAACATTTCGGGTGCTTGGGAGCCAGGGCTAGACGATGGAGCGCTATGTCGAGGACTACCAGAAACGACGGCTCACGGAGCGCGTCGATATCCTGACAGCCATCAACATTCTGAAATCGCAGGGGTATGACCACGACGAACTCATCGCGGAGATCACCAAGGTCTTCTATGTCGACCTCGATGCTTTCAACGAGATCGTCAGGGTTGATCGGCGTCCGGACGAACGCGCCGCATAGCCGGTAGTTTAGGACCAAGCCAGGCGGACCACCGACAGCGGGGGCGTCAGCCTGCGACCCGCTTCATCAGCGCGATGGCGCCGAATGGAGCGCGGACCTTGCCCTCGGTGATGAAGTAGACGAACACATCGCGTGGCTTGACCGGCGCGTCGGTTGAAGGAGCGACACGCGGCAGGTCGGCCGGCACCTTGCCTTCCGCCCAGGTTTTTGCGCGCGCCGCCCATTCATCGAGCGCCTTTGGCGTGTAGCAATCGGGATTGTCGTCGCTGCCGGTCTGCAGCCGGGCATAGATGAAATCGCCGGTGACGTCGGCAATCCCCGGATATTTGGCGTGGTCGGCATAGACGATGGCGGCCTTGTGCTTTCGCGCCAAGGCGGCGAACTCCGGCACGACGAAGCTGTCGTTGCGCACCTCGACGGCGTGGCGCAGCGCAACGCCGTCCTGCTTTTCCGGCAACAGCTTGAGGAAGGCCTCGAAATCGTCCGGGTCGAATTTCTTGGTCGGCGCGAACTGCCACAGGATCGGCCCGAGCTTGTCGCCAAGTGCCGCGACGCCCGACCCGAGGAAGCGCATGATCGATTCCCCGGCCTCGCCGAGCACGCGGCGGTTGGTGACGAAGCGGTTGCCCTTCAGCGAATAGACGAAACCATCCGGCGCCTCGTTGGCCCATTTGACGAAGGTCGGCTCCTTGAAGCTCGAATAATAGGTGCCGTTGACCTCGATAGTGGGCACCTGCCGGCTGGCATAATGCAGTTGCTTGGCCTTCGACAATTTGTCCGGGTAGAAGGACGTGTCCCACGGCTCGAAGGTCCAGCCGCCCATGCCGGCGCGGATTGTTCCTGATTGAGTCATGGTCGTCCTCCCGGTTTGCAGAAAAGGATCACGCGATGGCGGTCGTCTCGACGGCTTTCGCCATGTCGACGATCGTCCATCCTGGCCGATATGGATTGGGCCGGCGACCCGTTTCGCGAAAGCCGTAGGCCTTATACAACGAAACGTTCCGTTCCATTCTGGCATTGGTGTAGAGTCGGATTTCAGGCAAGCTCCACAAGCGCGTCTGTTGCTCGGCCCAGTCGAGCAGCCCGATGCCGAAACCCTTGCCCTGAAAGGCGGGTGCAACGGCGACGCTGAAGATCATTGTATGGTCCGCATGTCGTTCGAGAACGATCAAGCCGGCCGGCTGTCCGTCCTGCTCCGAAAGCCAGACCTCGCCGCGTTCTATGCGCGGCGCATAGTCCTCGGTGACGGGGATCGGCGGCGCTCCGAACAGGGCAGTGTAGGGCGCGTAGGCGTCGGTGGTGAGCGAGATCACCGTGGGCAGATCATCGGCCCGAGCGGCTCTCATGATCAAAATTGGCCCGCGCCGGCAGCGGCCGCAATCACCTTGTCCATGCCGGCCGCTATCGCGGCGACGGCATTGCGACTGGCGTCGCCCAAGCCGTGGCGCTCAGCGAGCCAGTGCGCGTCATTGCAGGAGAGCCAGACCTTGCCTTGCTTATCCTCCCAAGCCAGTGCCTTGACCGGCAGATCGATGCCGGCAAGCTGCCGGTCCTGCATCAGCGGCGTGCCGCCTTTCGGGTTGCCAAAAATCAGAAGCTGGGTCGGACGCAGAGAAGCTTCGACACTGCGCGCACCGGCGGCGTGGTCAATGCGGGCGAAGACCAGCAATCCTGCACGTTCCACAGTGCCGACCAGGCGATCGATCGTTTCGGCCACGCCGAAGCGGCTTTGGACCGTGATGAGACCGTTCTTTGCCATCACTCCGCCGCTTCGCGCTTGCCTCCGGGGCGCCGCTCCAGCAATTCCCTCAGGAACTGCCCGGTATAGCTGCGTTTTTCGCGAACGATGTCCTCAGGCGTGCCGGACGCTACCAGCTCGCCGCCGCCGTCACCACCTTCGGGGCCAAGATCGAGCACCCAGTCAGCGGTCTTGATCACCTCTAGATTGTGCTCGATGACGACGACCGTGTTGCCCTGGTCGACCAGCTCGTGAAGCACTTCAAGCAGCTTGGCGACGTCGTGGAAATGCAGGCCGGTGGTTGGCTCATCGAGAATGTAGAGCGTCTTGCCGGTCGCCTTGCGCGACAGTTCCTTGGCAAGCTTGATGCGCTGCGCCTCGCCGCCCGACAAAGTCGTTGCCTGCTGGCCAACATGGATGTAGCCGAGGCCGACCCGTTTCAGCGTCTCCAGCTTGTCGCGCACACCGGGCACGGCGGCGAAGAAATCGACGCCTTCCTCGACCGTCATGTCGAGAACGTCGGCGATTGATTTGCCCTTGAACAGGACGTCGAGCGTCTCGCGGTTGTAGCGCTTGCCGTGGCAGACGTCGCAGGTGACGTAGACGTCGGGCAGGAAGTGCATCTCGATTTTGATGACGCCGTCGCCCTGGCAGGCCTCGCAGCGGCCGCCCTTGACGTTGAACGAGAAGCGGCCCGGCTGGTAGCCGCGCGCCTTGGCCTCCGGCAGGCCGGCGAACCAGTCGCGGATCGGCGTGAAGGCGCCGGTATAGGTGGCAGGGTTGGAGCGCGGGGTGCGCCCGATCGGCGACTGGTCGATATCGATGACCTTGTCGAGGAATTCCAGCCCCTCGATTCGGTCATGCTCGGCCGGATGCTCGCGCGAGCCCATGATGCGGCGCGACGCCGCCTTGAACAGGGTCTCGATCAGGAAGGTCGACTTGCCGCCGCCGGATACGCCGGTGACGGCGGTAAAGGTGCCGAGCGGGATTTCGGCGGTGACGTTCTTCAGGTTGTTGCCGCGCGCGCCGACGACCTTCAGCCGGCGGTTCTTCTTGGCCTCGCGCCGAACCGCCGGCGTCGCCACTTCGAGCTCGCCCGACAGATACTTGCCGGTGATCGAGGCGGGGGTCGCCATGATCTGCTGCGGCGTGCCCTGCGCGATGATGTGGCCGCCATGGATGCCGGCCGCCGGGCCGATATCGACGACGTAGTCGGCATGCAGGATGGCGTCCTCGTCATGCTCGACGACGATGACCGTGTTGCCGATGTCGCGCAGATGCTTCAGCGTGTCGAGCAGGCGGGCATTGTCGCGCTGGTGCAGGCCGATCGACGGCTCGTCGAGCACATAGAGCACGCCGGTCAGGCCGGAGCCGATCTGCGAAGCCAGCCGGATGCGCTGGCTCTCGCCGCCCGACAACGTGCCGGAGTTGCGCGACAGCGTCAGATAGTCGAGACCGACATCGTTGAGGAAGCGCAGCCGCTCGCGGATTTCCTTGAGCACGCGCACCGCAATCTCGTTCTGCTTGTCGTTGAGCGAAGCGGGCAGATCGGTGAACCACTGGTCGGCCTTGCGGATGGACAGCTCGGTGACCTCGCCAATGTGCTTGCCGGCGATCTTGACCGCGAGCGCCTCGGGCTTCAGCCGATAGCCGCGGCAGGCCGGGCAGGGCGTGGCCGACATGAAGCGCTCGATCTCCTCGCGCATCCAGGCGGATTCGGTTTCCTTCCAGCGGCGCTCGAGATTGGGGATGACGCCCTCGAAGGTTTTGGTCGTTTTGTAGGAGCGCAGACCGTCATCATAATGGAAGGTGATTTCGCGCTCGCCGGTGCCGTGCAGGACGGCTTGCCTTGCCTCCTCGCTCAAATCCTTGAACTTGTCGCCGAGCTTGAAGCCATAGGCAACGCCCAGCGCTTCCAGCGTCTGCGCATAATAGGGCGAGGTCGACTTCGCCCACGGGCTGACGGCGCCGGCGCGCAGCGAGACATTCTCGTCGGGCACGACCAGGCTGGCATCGATGGCGCGTTGGCTGCCGAGCCCGTCGCAGGTCGGGCAGGCGCCGAACGGATTGTTGAAGGAGAATAGCCTGGGCTCGATCTCGGGAATGGTGAAGCCGGATACCGGGCAGGCGAACTTTTCCGAGAACAGCATGCGTTCATGCGTCTCGTTCTTCGATTTGTTGACCGAATCCTCGCCGGTCTGGCTGGCGTCGAGCGGCTTGTCGGCAAATTCCGCCACCGCCAGCCCGTCGGCCAGCTTCAGCGCGGTCTCGATGGAATCGGCGAGCCGCGTCGCCAGATCGCCGCGCACGACGATGCGGTCGACGACAACGTCGATGTCATGCTTGTACTTCTTGTCCAGCGCCGGCACGTCGGCGATCTCGTAGAAGACGCCGTCGACCTTGACGCGCTGAAAACCTTTCTTCTGCAGCTCAAGCAGTTCCTTGCGGTACTCGCCTTTGCGGCCGCGCACCATCGGCGCCAGGATGAACAGCCGAGTGCCTTCCTCGACCGCAAGCACCCGGTCGACCATCTGCGAAACCGTCTGGCTCTCGATCGGCAGGCCGGTGGCCGGCGAATAGGGGATGCCGACGCGGGCGAACAAAAGCCGCATATAATCGTAGATCTCGGTGACGGTGCCGACCGTCGAGCGCGGGTTCTTCGAGGTGGTTTTCTGCTCGATGGAGATGGCCGGCGACAGGCCGTCGATCTGGTCGACGTCCGGCTTCTGCATCATTTCGAGGAATTGCCGCGCATAGGCCGAAAGGCTCTCGACATAGCGGCGCTGGCCCTCGGCATAGATGGTGTCGAAGGCAAGCGACGACTTGCCGGACCCCGACAGGCCGGTCATGACGATCAGGCTGTCACGCGGCAGGTCGAGATCGACATTCTTCAGATTGTGTTCGCGTGCCCCGCGAATGGAGAGATATTTATGGTCGGCCATCGCCGGTCGCCGCCTCAGAATCTGGAATTCGTGGGATGGGCGGGTTTTCCCGACCATCCCCTATGTAGGCAATTTCGCCGCCTTTTCGAGAGACGCCACAACTCTCGACCAAAGCGTTTAACCGCCTTTCGCGCGAACGGGCAAGCGGAAAGAACAAAGGCCGAACACGCTCCTGACAAAAGCTGCCCGTGGGGCCGGCTTCCCAAGCCGTCTCGCGATCACATTTTTCGGTAATCGGCTATTCAAGGTTGACGTCCCTGCACCGTGGGGGCAGACTCCAGACGTCAACGAAGCCGGCCGTCTTTCGATGGCCTCGCGGCCTGGGGCTAGCCTGCGAGACGCCGCGGGTTATGCGATGAGCGCTTCGACGACGACAGTCGCAACCAACAGAAGGAGAGCAGAGGCATGACTCCACCGGATTGTTCGTTGAGGCTCCACGTGTCGCTGGAGCCGCGGCAGGTATAAGTGGCCAGGGTCAGGCGTTTTCGCTGCCCGCCAAACGGACCTGCTGATCCCCATAAAATCAGAGACTGCTAGTCGGATCGTCGGCTGAATGCCGCGAAGCATCCGAATAAAAAGCCGGCAGTACACTCCCGGCAATTTGGATTTCAGATCCAAGAAGCCCCGTCAGTTGCAAAGGCAATGGCGGGGCTGTTCGTTTGAAGCGCAATATTTGTGGTTCACACCAGGCGAACTTAGCGGCTGGAGGGCCTGATCCCGCCGGTAGCGACATCGATGGTGATGCTACCGGAAATCCGAACGTCGGTATCGCCGATCTTGAAGGTGCCGTTGCCGCTGCCTGGAGCCACATCGTCAGGCTCAGGCCGCGGCGCTGGCTCGGCGATGCGATAATCGCTGGTCACACCGGGCAGGGCGCCCTTTTGCGAAGACGTTGAATTATCTTGGGCAAGTGCCATACCCACCAGCATGTTCGTGCCGGCAACGGTAGCGATGGCAAGGCATAACAGGCTGGATGAGCGGCTGGCGGTCATCACCGGACTATAGTGCCGCGATAGCGTCAAGACCAGACCGATGGCGCTGAAATTGCGGGCGCTCAATCGCCTCAGTTCCGTCCGCCGGCCCGGCACGTTCATGCGGCCTGCTTGCGAGTGTCGAAAACATGGTCGACGAGGCCCCAATCCTTGGCCTCCTGCGCGGTCATGAAAAAGTCGCGGTCGAGCGTGCGTTCCACTTCTTCGTAGGTGCGGCCGCAATGGCGGGCGTAAAGATCGGTCATGCGCCGCTTGGTGCGAAGGATGCCCTCGGCATGGCGTTGGATATCGGAGGCCTGGCCCTGGAAACCGCCGAGAGGCTGATGCAGCACGATGCTGGTGTTGGGTAGCGCGATGCGCCGCCCCGGTGTGCCGGCCATCAAAAGGAACGAGGCCATCGAGGCGGCGAAGCCCATACAAACCGTGGAGACCGGGCAGCTGATATACTGCATCGTATCGTAGATCGCGAAACCGCTGGTCACCACGCCGCCCGGCGAGTTGATGTAAAGCGAGACCTCCTTGTCGGGATTGTCGGATTCCAACGACAGAAGCTGGGCGCAGACCAGCGCCGAGGTGCCGTCATCGATCGGGCCGTTGATGAAGACGATTCGCTCGCGCAGCAGCCGCGAAAATATGTCGAAGGCACGTTCGCCGCGGCTCGACTGCTCGATCACCATCGGCACCAGATTGGCAAGGCCGCTCATCGGTTGTCTCCGTTGACTGTTGTCGTTCAGGCCGCGCGCAGGAAGAGGCGCGGGGTGTTTGCGGCGATCTGCTTGTGCCTGGGAGTGCGCGCTTCAAAGGAAAGCCGGCAACCGGCGCCTGCCATCGCGATCTCCGGCACTGCTGCCCGAGCAAAACCATCATGGACGATGCGCAGATGCGTGCCGCCGGAAACGGTGCGGTCGAGCGTAAAGGTGACGATGCTGTCCACTGGGCTGTCGTTCATTGCGCTGTCCAGGGGGCTGCCGGGCGGCACCTGCGTATCGCCGGGCGCCGGCCGCTCCCGCCAGGAATAGCGCAGCAGCCGTCCGGGATCCGCGTCGAGGATTTCGCACTCGATCGGCGCATTCGGCGCTTTAAAGGCAAAGCGGTTGCCGATTTCGGGCTTGATGTCGTTCGGCATCATCCAGGCCGCGAGCAGGTCCGGCACCGTCAGCGCCCGCCACACCTTTTCCGGCGGTTCGGGCAGCTCGCACTCGAACTCGATCTTGTCTGCGGCCATTTCGGCGCGTTCTTTGCCTCGGCTGGTCATTGGTCCATGTCCTTCAAAACCGTCTTGAGCCTTTCGATGCGCTCTGGCCAGAACGCACGGTAGCGTTCGATCCAGCCGAGCAGTGGCGCAAGCCCCTTCGGATCGACGCGGTAATAGGCGTTGCGACCGGCCCGGCGCTCGACCACGAGGCCGGCGCCGCGCAGCACTGCGAGATGTTGCGATACCGCCGGCTGCGATACCGGTATGCCAGTGCGCAGTTCCGACACCGTCATCTCGCCGTCGGCGAGCCGCTCATAGACGGCGCGACGCGTTGGATCCGCTAGTGCCCGAAAAATGTCTGCTTCGATCATGCCGAAAGCATAAGTCAATACTTATCGGTTTGGCAAGCCGTGTTTTTTAAGACAGGCGGTGTTTTTTAAGACAGGCGAGGTTTTACAAACTCGCTGGAAGCCAGCGTCTCACCATGTCGGGGGATCCGTTGAACGTCGCCTCGAAAACTGGTGACGCGAGCACAGCATGAATATGAAGCAATTCGGAGCCGACGTTTCGGAAGCCATGTTGCCTGTGCGCGGCAACAACAAGCGACTGTCCGGCAGTCAAGACGAGATGCTCTTCGTCGATCCACATCTCGGCCCTGCCAGCGATGACGGTAAGCACTTCCTCGACCGGGTGCCAATGTGTCGGGGCGCCAACCGCGGGTTCGATCCATTGTTCGAATATGCAAAGTTGAGTTGCGCCGTTGCAGGCCGAGACATGCATGCGGGTCTTTACTCCCGTCCGCCATTCTTCTTGCGGCTGATCGTCATGCTCGACCATCTTCATTGAGTTCGCCTCGATCCCATGGTCTGTGGAAATTCGACGCCAAGACACTACTTCTTACTGACAACTATTGACAGTGCAGGGCCTCTCCTATAGAACGAAAAGAGAACAAAAACCTTGTGGGAAAAGGCAGCGACGGCAGGCAGGGATTGTCCATAGCCTGTAAGGTGCGGCGACAAAAATTCGGTTTCGGATGAGCGCGGAGAAGTATCATGGCGGGTAGCGTCAACAAGGTCATTCTGGTGGGCAACCTCGGGGCGGACCCTGAAATCCGCCGCTTGAATTCGGGTGACCCGGTCGTCAACATCCGCATCGCGACGTCGGAAAGCTGGCGCGACAAGACATCCGGAGAGCGCAAGGAAAAGACCGAGTGGCACAATGTCGTGATCTTCAACGACCAGATCGCCAAGGTGGCCGAGCAGTATCTGAAGAAGGGCATGAAGGTCTATGTCGAGGGCCAGCTGCAGACGCGCAAATGGCAGGACCAGACCGGCAATGACCGCTATACGACCGAAGTCGTGTTGCAGAAATTCCGCGGCGAGCTGCAGATGCTCGATGCGCGGGGCGAGGGCGGGGGCCAGGTCGGCAACTATGCCGGTGGTGGTGCGAGCCGCGGTTCCGATTTCGGCCAGTCCGGCCCGGGCGAAAGTTTCAATCGCGGTGGCGCCAACAAGGGCGGCGGCGGTGGTTCGTCGCGCGAGCTGGACGACGAAATCCCGTTCTGATTTCTCGGGGCGGACTGCCCTTGCGGCGAAAAGCGCCGGCACCTTGGCCACGAAATGGCGTCCCGAAAATCTGTCTTGGATTTTCGGGACGTTGTGCGTTTGAGCGGTGAAAGGACGTATCAGGTGAAGGCAAGGGTCAAATGGGTCGAGGAGCGCACTTTCGTTGGCGAGTCCGCCAGTGGGCACAAGCTGGTGCTAGGCACTGCGTTCGGGCCGGAGGGCAAGACGCCGGGGCCGAGCCCAATGGAACTGGTGCTGATCGGCACCGGCGGCTGCTCGGCCTATGACGTGGTCCATATCCTCGAAAAGGGGCGCGAGGCGGTCGAAGATTGCGTAGTCGAACTCGATGCCGACCGTGCAGAAGCCGATCCCAGAGTATTCACCCGCATTCACATGCATTTTGTCGTCAAGGGCCGGGCGCTATCACACGACAAGGTGAAGCGGGCGATCGGGCTTTCGATCGAGAAATACTGCTCGGCCTCGGCAATGATGGCCAAGACTGCCGAGATTACCCACGACTTCGAAGTCATTGAAACGACAGCGAAGTAGGGCTGTTCCTACGTCGCCATCAGCGCCTTGATGCCGTCGGCGACGAACTGTACGGCGAGCGCCGCCAGGATGACGCCGAGCAGCCTTGTCAGGATCGAACGGCCGGTTTGGCCGAGGATACGATCGATGCGCTCTGACAGCACGAACACCAGGTAGGTGATGACGAGGCAGATGGCGATGATGCCGACAAGGGCTGTCTGCGCGCCCAAACCCTGAAACGAGCTTGAGAGCAGGACGGTCGCCGAAATCGCGCCGGGACCGGCAATAAGCGGGATCGCCAGCGGAAAGGCGGCGATGTTGTGGATCATGTCCCTGGTGATGGCGACGTCGCCGATCTTCTCCTTGCGGTCCTGCCGGCGCTCGAACACCATTTCGAAGGCGATGAAGAACAGCAGAAAGCCGCCGGCGACGCGGAAGGCCGGCAGAGTGATGCCGAAGACTGACAGGATCGACGCGCCGGCGATTGCGAACAACGCCATTACCAGGAAGGCGATGACCGAGGCGCGCACGGAGACCTGGTTGCGCTCCTCGCGGTTCATGCCGCGGGTCACGGCGAGGAAGAGCGGCGCCAGGCCCGGCGGATCGATCGTCACCAGTATGGTGACGAAGGCGTTGAACAGGCTGTCGAAGCTCGGCATGCTGACCCTCCCCGCCGGCAAAGCCGGATAACGGGATTGGTAGAGCAAAGCGGAGGCAGTGGAAACCGTGCGGATCAGGGGCTGACGGCCCGGCGCGCCAGAAACTCGACTTCGAGACGCCAGGTGGCGCCGTCGTCCTGTGAGCGTTCGCCCAGCCAGCGGAACGAATTTTCGGTGATGCGCGAAAAGCTCCAGCGCACAGCAGATCCGGTGCCGTCTGCGCCTTGCTGGATGATGGTGTCGCCCTCGGCACGGCCGAGCTGGCGGCTGTAGTACTGATTGCGCGGATCGCTCCAGAAGATGTGCCAGGCGTCAACGCCGGGATCGTAGACGCGCAACGTCGTGCCATAGAAGGTCCATTTGCCGAGCGAGGGCGAGGGGCCGGCGTCACGGGCAGGCAGGATCCATACGTCCTGGATCGCGCGGCCTTCGAGCACCCAGCCGAAATGCACTTCGCCGCGCCCGGTCAGCACCTGACCGTCCTCGAGATGGCGCGTGGCGTCGAACGTCCAGGCGCCGACGAAGCGGCCATAAAGATTCAGTTTCTCGGCAAGGGCCGGTACGGGCCCATCGCTGTGCAGGGCCTTGGCAAAGGAATTGGACATGGCTTCGCTCTCATCTTGTCAGGAGACCGGCAAGCATAGAGGCCGACAGGGGTTCTGCGCTTGGGAAAAGTTGCTATGTTTCGGCGATGACGACGAGCGCGCACAGGCTGGCGTCGGGCCGAGGCTGGCAGGTGTCGGATGTCATCTGCACCGCCAGCGCCGCCGACAGGCCATTCGAGGAGGAGCATCGGGATTTCTGCGTTGCCGCCGTAACCAACGGCACCTTCCGCTATCGTGCGCGCGAGGGCACGGCGATGCTCGCGCCGGGCGCGCTCCTGCTCGGCAATCCCGGCACATGCTATGAATGCGGTCACGAGCATGGCGCCGGCGACCGCTGCCTCTCCTTCCATTTCGGGCCGGCCTATATGGAGCGGATCGTCGCCGACGTGCCGGGCGCGAAGACGCTCGATTTCGGCACGCCGCGCCTGCCGCCCTTGCCGGCGCTGGTGTCGCTGCTTGCCGAAGCGGAGGCGGCGCGCGAGATGGCCGACACCGGCGCGTTCGAGGAACTCGCCCTGCGCATTGCCGGTGCCGCGGTGACAGCGGCTTGCAGCGCTACGGATCGGGGACGGACGCCGAGCCGCCGTGACCAGAAGCGTGTCGCCGAAGCGGTGCGGCGCATCGAAGTCGATGCCGACCGGCCGATCTCGCTTGCCGAACTCGCCGACGAGACCGCCACCAGCCCTTACCATTTCCTGCGCACCTTCCGGCACGTCGCCGGCATGACGCCCTACCAGTTCCTGCTGAGAGCGCGGCTGCACAGGGCAGCCGTGCGGCTGCGGACGTCAGATCAGACGATTTCGGCGATCGCCTTTGCGGCGGGGTTCAACGATCTGTCGACCTTCAACCGCCGTTTCCGGCGGCTGATGGGCGAGGCGCCGGGTACTTATCGCGCCCGCCGGCGACGCCCGTGAAAGGGTGCCACGGCCATATCGTCGCAATTGGTTTATCCTTTTGAATTTGCCGCTAAAAACCACACTGGAAAACTGCCGCGATTGTTGGAGTTTCGGGCCGGCTTCCTATATAAGCACCAAGTGATTCCTGATTAGATTGTGATCCGATTTGACCGACCAAAAGACACCGCGCGGCGCCGACGGCGGCCCCACCGGCATCGAGCCGATATCCATCATCGAGGAGATGCAGCGCTCCTATCTCGATTACGCCATGAGCGTGATCGTCAGCCGTGCGCTGCCGGACGTGCGCGACGGCCTCAAGCCAGTGCATCGCCGCATCCTCTACGCCGCCTATGAGAGCGGCTATCACTGGAACCGCAAATATGTGAAATCGGCACGCCCGGTCGCCGACGTGATGGGTAAATACCATCCGCATGGCGACGCCTCTATCTACGACGCTTTGGTGCGCATGGCGCAGGACTGGTCGCTGCGCGTGCCGCTGATCGACGGGCAGGGCAATTTCGGCTCGATCGACGGCGATCCGCCGGCGGCGATGCGCTACACGGAATCGCGGCTGACCAAGGTCGCGCATGAGTTGCTGGAAGACATCGACAAGGACACCGTCGATTTCCAGGACACTTACGATGCGTCGGGCAGCGAACCGAAAGTCCTTCCGGCGCGCTTTCCGAACCTGTTGGTCAACGGCTCCGGCGGTATCGCCGTCGGCATGGCTACCAACATCCCGCCGCACAATCTGGGCGAGGTCTGCAACGGCGCCATTGCCCTCATCGATAATCCAGCGATCGACCTTCCGGCACTGATGGAGATCGTTCCGGGGCCGGATTTCCCGACCGGCGGCATCGTGCTCGGCCGCTCCGGTATCTACAGCGCCTATTCGACCGGCCGCGGCTCCATCGTCATGCGCGGCCGCGTCAACGTCGAGGCGCGCGGCAACGATCGTGAATCGATCGTCATCACCGAGGTTCCCTATCAGGTGAATAAGGCGTCGATGATCGAGAAGATGGCCGAGCTGGTGCGCGACAAGCGCATCGAAGGCATTTCCGACATTCGCGACGAGAGCGACCGCCAGGGCTACCGCGTCGTCATCGAACTGAAGCGCGACGCGGTCGCCGATGTCATCCTCAACCAGCTTTACCGCTTCACTCCGCTGCAGACGTCCTTCGGCGCCAACATGGTGGCACTGAACGGCGGCAAGCCGGAATTGCTGACTCTGACCGACATGCTGAAGGCGTTCGTCGCCTTCCGTGAGGAGGTGATCAGCCGGCGCACGAAATTCCTGCTGCGCAAGGCGCGCGACCGCGCCCATGTGCTGGTCGGCCTTGCCATCGCTGTTGCCAACATCGATGAAGTCATCAAGCTGATCCGCAGCGCTCCGGACCCGCAGACGGCGCGCGAGCAGTTGATGGAGCGGCGCTGGCCTTCGGGCGACGTGGAATCGCTGATTCTTCTGATCGACGACCCGCGCCATCGCATCAATGAGGACGGTACCTATAATCTCTCCGAGGAGCAGGCGCGCGCCATCCTCGAACTGCGCCTGCAGCGCCTGACCGCGCTCGGCCGCGACGAGATCGCCGACGAGCTGAACACGATCGGCGACGAGATCAAGGACTACCTGGACATCCTCTCGTCCCGCGCCCGCGTCCAGCAGATCGTCAAGGACGAGCTGATGGCCGTGCGCGACGAGTTCGGCACGCCGCGCCGCACCGAGCTCGCCGAGGGCGGGGCGGACATGGAAGACGAGGACCTGATCCAGCGCGAGGACATGGTCGTCACGGTCAGCCATTCCGGCTACATCAAGCGCGTGCCGCTGTCGCTCTACCGGGCGCAGCGCCGCGGCGGCAAGGGCCGCTCCGGCATGTCGACCAAGGAAGAGGATTTCGTCACCCGGCTGTTCGTCGCTAACACGCACACGCCGGTGCTGTTCTTCTCCTCGCGCGGCATCGTCTACAAGGAAAAGGTCTGGCGCCTGCCGATCGGCAACCCGCAATCGCGCGGCAAGGCGCTGATCAATATGCTGCCGCTCGAACAGGGCGAGCGCATCACCACGATCATGCCGCTGCCGGAGGATGAGACGAGTTGGGGCGAGCTCGACGTCATGTTTGCCACCACGCGCGGCACCGTGCGTCGCAACAAGCTGTCGGACTTCGTCCAGGTCAACCGCAACGGCAAGATCGCCATGAAGCTGGACGAGGAGGGCGACGAGATCCTCGGCGTCGAGACCTGCACCGACAATGACGACGTGCTTTTGACGGCAAGTTCCGGCCAGTGCATCCGCTTTCCGGTCAGCGACGTACGCGTCTTCCAGAGCCGCAATTCGGTCGGCGTGCGCGGCATTGCGATGGCCGATGGCGACCGGGTGATCTCGATGGCGGTGATCGAGCATGTCGATGCGCCGCCGGCGGAGCGTGCCGCCTACCTCAAGCGGGTGGTGGCCGAACGCCGGCTCGCTGCTGACATTGCGGCCGGCGAGGAGGAAGAAATCCAGCTCACCAATGAAGAGGTCGGCGAAGAGGCGGAGCTTTCCGACGACCGCTATGAGTTCCTCAAGGCGCACGAGCAGTTCGTGTTGACGGTGACGGAATATGGCTACGGCAAGCGTTCATCGTCCTACGATTTCCGCCTGACTGGCCGTGGCGGCAAGGGTATTCGCGCCACCGACGTCTCGAAAACGGCCGAAATCGGCCGCCTGGTGGCGACCTTCCCGGTCGGCAATGACGATCAGATCATGCTGGTTTCGGATGGCGGCACCGTCATCCGCGTCCCGGTCAACGGCATTCGTTTCGCCAGCCGCGCCACCAAGGGCGTTACCATCTTCAATACCGCAGAGGGCGAGAAGGTCGTTTCGGTGGAGCGGATTTCAGAACCGCAAGCCGACGAGGAGATCGAAGAGAGTGTCGATGCTGAAGGTGGCGCTTCCACCGATGCCGAAGGTGGGGGGCCTGATACTACCGTCGAGTGAGTTTGGCACGACGACGCCAGCCCTATGGGCCGGCGTGTGAAGACACCCGCAATCTAGAAGTGGCGATAAGGCTTGCGGTTGCCGAAGCCTTCGAACCGCTTGGTATTGGCCTTGGCGCGGACGCGCTGTGCTTCCTGATGCAACCCGAATACGGTAGCGATCAGCATGGCGACGGTCATTGCGGTGGCGAGGATGTAGATCAGCATGTGCGTGTTCTCCTGCGCCTAACAACGATTAGATGGGTGTTTGGTTTCATCTTCTGCAGCGGCAACTTAGTGAACACTTCGTGAAGCTGTTGTGAGCGGCACATTCATCTGTCGTTCACGTCGGCCAAAAGGTTCACGGGGCGGGCTGGCGATCGGATTTGCCTTTAGGGGAGAGGCTCGCTAGAAGCACCTGCCATGACCGAACGCATCGCCCTTTATGCCGGCTCTTTCGACCCGCTGACCAACGGCCATCTCGACGTGCTGAAGGCGTCGCTGGCCGTGGCGGATACAATCTATGCGGCGATCGGCATCCATCCCGGCAAGAAGCCGTTGTTTTCCTTCGAGGAACGGGTTGGCCTGATCGAAACGGCCGCGAAGGCGGAATTCGGCAGCGACGGTGCGCGTATCAAAGTAGTCGCCTTCGACGGGTTGGTCATCGATGCGGCCAGGAAGCATGGCGCCTCGATCATCATCCGCGGCCTGCGCGACGGCACCGATCTTGACTATGAGATGCAGATGGCCGGCATGAACGAGACCATGGCGCCGGAGCTGCAGACCGTGTTCCTGCCCGCCAGCCCTTCAGTGCGCACCATTACCGCCACACTTGTGCGCCAGATAGCTTCGATGGGAGGCGACATCCGCCCCTTCGTGCCGGCGGCCGTGGCCGGCGCGCTCACCGCCAAATTCGCGAAATAAATGCATGTCACCCAAAAGTGGAACCCGGCTTTGGGTAACGACATGCATGAACGAAGATATTCGGAGAAAGATCCCATGCAGCTGAAAAAGCTTGCCTTCTTGCTTGCCGTGCTTGCCGGTCTTGTGACCGCATCCGTGTCGGCCTTTGCCGCCGATCCGGAAAACACCATGATCGTAACGCTGAAGGACGGCGACGTGACCATCGCGCTGAGGCCCGACCTTGCGCCGAAGCACGTCGCGCAGATCAAAAAGCTGGTGCGCCAGGGCGCCTACGACAACGTCGCCTTTCACCGCGTCATCGACGGCTTCATGGCGCAGACCGGCGACGTCAAGTTCGGCAACATGAAGAGCGGCTTCAATGCCGACGCTGTCGGCACCGGCGGCTCCGATCTTCCTGACCTGCCGGCCGAATTCTCCGGCACCGAGCACTACCAGCGCGGCGTGGTCGGCATGGCCCGCTCCGACGATCCGAATTCCGCCAATTCGCAATTCTTCATCATGTTCGCGCCGGCACCGCCGCTCGATGGCCAGTACACCATCGTTGGCAATGTCGTCGGCGGCATGGAGCTGGTGGACCACATCAAGAAAGGCGACGAGGCGCAGAACGGGACGGTGACCGACCCCGATCGCATGATCAAGGTGCGCATCGCCGCGGACGGCAAGTAACCCCAATTGTTCAAAAGGATATTTCTGACATGGCCGAAATCAAGGACCGCGAGAACGCGCTTATCATGGACACGACCAAGGGCAAGGTCGTCATCGAATTGTTTCCAGATCTGGCGCCCGGCCATGTCGGCCGTATCAAGGAGCTGGCGCGCGAAGGCGCCTATGACGGCGTGGTCTTCCACCGCGTCATCGACGGCTTCATGGCGCAGACCGGCGACGTGAAGTTCGGCAATTCCAACAAGCCGTCTTTCGCGCCATCGCGCGCCGGCACTGGCGGTTCCGACAAACCCGATCTGAAGGCCGAGTTCTCCAACGCCAACCACGGCCGCGGCACCTGCTCGATGGCGCGCTCGCAGAACCCGAATTCGGCCAATTCGCAGTTCTTCATCTGCTTCGACGATGCCGCCTTCCTCAACCGCCAGTACACGGTATGGGGCCAGGTCGTCGAAGGCATGGACAACGTCGACAAGATCAAGCGCGGCGAACCGGTGCAGGATCCTGACAAGATCGTGTCGCTCAAGGTCGCGGCCGACGTGAAATGACCGGCCGGGCTGTCGCGGCCATCGCATTTGTGCTCGTCGCGGCGGCCACTCCGGCGCTGGCGACGGAATCGATCGTCTGCAGCGCCGACGGCGGCGCGGCATCGATTGATGTTTTGATGGGACACACGGCCGTCATTGCGGTGGCGCGTGTGTGGCTGGATGCCGGCGGCAAGACATGGACCACGGACGGACAGCCAGGCTCAACGAAAGTCATCGTTGGACAGGCATTCGAAGACGACGAGCGTATGCTTATCGACCTCACCGACGAAGGCATCAGCTCGATCGTCGCCAGATTGCGGCTGGTCAAGGCCAGCGAGCAGTCCAGTTTCGCGATGGGCGGCACATTGAGCATAGACGGTGTTGGCGCCTGGGCGGTGACCTGCCCGGAACCTTGAGGCGGGGATCTCTTGCGCGTCGACCTTTTCGACTTCGATCTGCCGGAGGAGCGCATCGCGCTTCGCCCAGCCGAGCCGCGCGACAGTGCCAGGATGCTGGTGGTCAGGCCGGGTGAGGGGCTCGAGGACCGGACAGTGCGCGACCTGCCGGCCCTGCTCAAGGCCGGTGATCTGCTGGTCTTCAACGACACCAAGGTCATTCCGGCACAATTGAAGGGCATCAGGCGGCGCGGCGAGGCGGCGGCGCAGGTCGAAGCCACGCTGCATATGCGGATGGCGCCCGACCGCTGGCTCGCCTTCATGCGTCCGGGCAAGCGCATCGCCGCCGGCGATCGCATCCATTTCGGTCATGACGCCAATTCCTGCTTTCTCGGCCAACTCGATGCGACCGTGATCGAGAAGGGAGAAGGTGGCGAGGTGCTGCTCGGCTTCGACCTGTCAGGTCCGTTCCTCGACGAGGCGCTGCATGCCGTCGGCCACATCCCGCTACCGCCCTACATCGCTTCCAAGCGTGACGACGACGAACGCGACCGCAGCGATTACCAGACCATTTATGCCAAGGAGGAGGGCGCCGTGGCCGCGCCGACGGCAGGGCTGCATTTCACGCCGGAGCTGTTTGCGACGCTCGACGCCAAGGGCATAGAGCGCCGTTTCGTCACGCTGCATGTCGGCGCCGGTACGTTCCTGCCGGTGAAGGCGGACGACACCGCCGACCACAAGATGCACGCCGAAACCGGTTCGGTCAGCCCGGAAACCGCCGAAGCGCTGAATGCGGCGAAGGCAAAAGGAGGGCGCATTATCGCCGTCGGCACGACATCGCTGCGCTTGTTGGAGAGCGCGGCCGGCGAGGACGGCAGGCTGGCCGCATGGTCAGGCCCGACAGACATCTTCATCACGCCCGGCTATCGCTTCAAGACCGCAGACATGCTGATGACCAATTTCCATCTGCCGCGTTCGACGCTGTTCATGCTGGTTTCGGCCTTCTGCGGTTTGCAGACGATGCGCGCGGCCTATGCGCATGCGATCGAGAACCGCTACAGGTTTTATTCCTATGGAGATGCAAGTCTTCTGTTCAGGGAGGATACCGATGGACGATGACCTGGAAACCTTCGACCGCGAAGCCTTGATCGCCGAGGTCAGGAAACTGCGCGCCGGCATCCGCCAACACCGCGACGCCACCGGCCATGATCTGTGCTGGCATCATCCCGACCTCTGGTCACTTTTGCCCGAAAAGACCGAGCCGGCGATTGCCGTGCCGCCGTGGCCGAAATTCATGCGCGGCTGCATCCGCTACCGGCAATCACTCGACAAGCAGGCCCCGGACGCGCCGGTATTCGACAAGGACTCGATGGCTAGGGAATTCGATGACTGACGCATTCACCTTCAAGGTGCTGGCGACCGACGGCAGGGCGCGGCGTGGTGCAATCACCATGCCGCGCGGGGAAATCCGCACGCCTGCCTTCATGCCGGTCGGTACCGGCGGCACGGTGAAGGCCATGTATATGGATCAGGTGCGCGGCGTCGGCTCGGACATTATCCTCGGCAACACCTACCACCTGATGCTAAGACCCGGCGCCGAGCGCGTGGCGCGGCTCGGCGGCCTGCATGAATTCGCCCGCTGGCAGCATCCAATCCTGACCGACAGCGGCGGCTTCCAGGTGATGTCGCTGTCGAAGCTGCGGAAACTGACCGAGAACGGCGTTACCTTCCGTTCGCATATCGACGGCGGCGCCTACGAGATGTCGCCGGAGCGTTCGATAGAGATCCAGGGGCTGCTCGATTCCGACATCCAGATGCAGCTCGACGAATGCACGGCGCTGCCGGCCAAGCAGAACGAGATCGAGCGTGCCATGGAGTTGTCGTTGCGTTGGGCCGAGCGTTGCAAGACGGCATTCGGCGAGCAGCCCGGCAAGGCGATGTTCGGCATTGTGCAAGGCGGCGACGTGCCGGATCTGCGGCTGCGCTCGGCGCAGGCGCTGAAGGCAATGGAGCTGAAGGGCTATGCGATCGGCGGGCTGGCTGTCGGCGAGCCGCAAGCGGTGATGCTGGAGATGCTCGACATCACTTGCCCGGAGCTGCCGGCTGACCGGCCGCGCTACCTGATGGGCGTCGGCACCCCGGACGACATTTTGAAGTCGGTGGCGCGCGGCATCGACATGTTCGACTGCGTGATGCCGACGCGGGCGGGGCGCCACGGCCTTGCATACACACGGCGCGGCAAGGTCAATCTGCGCAACGCCCGCCATGCCGACGATCCGCGTCCGCTCGATGAGGAAAGCGACTGCCCGGCCGCACGCGACTATTCGCGGGCCTATTTGCACCATCTGGTGCGCTCGCAAGAGGCGCTTGGGGCGATGCTCCTGACCTGGAACAATCTGTCCTATTACCAGCAGCTGATGCGCGACATTCGTGAAGCGATCGAGGCTGGCAGGTTCGCCGAACAAGCCGAGATCATCACGCAGCAATGGGCAAACGGTGACCTCGCCGTCCGGTAGGCATGCTCGCCAGGAATCCGGCTCCAGGGAGGAGTTGCCCCTGCCATGAACTGTTTTGAAACGACTGCCTAATAAGCATTGCCGGACGACATCGGGCGAGGATCAAGAACCTGTTCGTTTCGGGGCAAGTTTCAGTTCTTGGCACGACGGTGCGGACGAACGGCATCGCCGAGCCTTCGCCTTCGACCCCCATCGCGGTTCAGCGATGGACGGCTGGGTCGTTGCTTGCCATTCTGGCGATCGCAGTGACCGGCCTGGTCTTGCGCTTGCTTGGCGCGCGCGGCGACCTTTGGCTGGACGAGATCTGGAGCTTTGCGCTGATCGAGCCGCTTACCTCGATCGACCAGATATTCTGGCGCGTCAATCACGACAACAATCATTTCCTCAACTCGGTCTATCTCTATCTCATTGGCCCCGATGCTTCGCCGCTGATCCAGCGAGGTCTGTCGATAGCATTAGGTGTTGCCACGATCGGTGCGGCGGCAGCGAGCGCCGCATCGCGCGGACGACAGGCGATGATTGCCACAAGCCTGTTATTTGCCGTGAGCTACCCAATGATCCATTACGGCTCGGAGGCGCGCGGCTATGCCGGCCTTGTGCTGTTCACGCTGCTGTCGGTCGTTTTTCTGGAGCGCCGGCTCGACAGTAGACGGTGGTCTGGCGTGGCCTTGGCAGCGGCGATCCTTTTCGGCTTCCTGTGCCACCTCACCATGATCGGATTGGTGGCGGTCCTCGCAATATGGACCGCCTGGCTCGCCTGGCAGCGTACGGCGAAGGTCGGCCGTGTCGTTGCGGACCTGGCGTCGATCTTCCTGCCGGGCTTGCTTGCCGTGCTGCCGCTGGCTGTCGGCGTGTTTGTCGGCTGCAGGCTGTTCGGCTTCAGTGTCGGTGGTGTTTCGCCGTTCTCGATTGCCGCCTTCGCGCAGGGCTATGGCGGGATGATCCGCTCTCTGTTCGGGCTGCCACCCTGGTTCGGCGACAGGCCCTACATCGTTGCCGCCTGCGGTCTTGTCGGCCTCTCCGCCGGTGTCTGGCGCGGTCGTCGAGCCAGCCTTTATGCCATCGGGATTATCGGACTGCCTTTGCTCATGGCGGCGGCGCATCTGCCCAACCTCGAGTTCCCACGCTATTTCATCATCAGCGGAACATTGCTGCTGCTGTGGGCCGGCGAGATGATTGGCCGCGGCCTGGATGCTCGCGGGACTGCAAGGCTACTTGCGATGGGAGCGCTGGCGATCGTGGTGACTGGAAGCATTTCGTCGCTGCTTCAGTTCTATCAATATGGACGCGGCTCCTACGCCGCTATCGTTGATGAAATGACCAGGAACGGCGCAACCACCTATGCCAGCGACGGTAATTTCCGCACCCCCATTGTCGTCAACTATTTTGCGGCGCGAATGGATCGTCGGGCATTGCTGGTTCCAGACGACGGGATGTGCACCGAACGGCCCACCTGGCTGGTCCTCGAGGGGGACGTGGACAACCAAGCCGAACATGTCGAACCGACGGCCGCATGCGGTCTGGCGTATGAACGGGCCGATGCGTCGAGGCATTGGGGGTTTTCAGGCCTGAGCTGGACGCTCTACCGGCGACAGGATTGAAACACCCCTTTAGGTGCTGAGCGACGTGGACGCACGCAGGCTGCAGCCGGTGATCCGAAAGCTGCCGTCAGGCTGTAGTTCGAGCGTGTAGACCGCCTCGTAGTCCTTGCCATCCGGGCCGACGATCAGCACTTGCTGGATGATCGACGTCGGGCTCGTCTCGCGAACCTTGCCGAAGGAGTAGGTCTGCGGTTGGCGCACCGGCGGATAGCCTTTTGTCACCATGTTCATGAAGGTATCGACGGTCGGAAAGATGCGTTTCACATTCGGTGCGGCAAAGCTGTAGGCCGTCATTCCGTCATTGGCGATGAAGGCCCTCAACTGCCCATCGATGACCGTCTGCGCCGCTTTGACTTCGGCGTCGCCAGCAAAGGCCTGGGATGCGAAAATGAATGGAACGACTGCGAATGCGAAAAACGCGCGGCGCATGGCCTGTCTCCGTTGTCCCTGAGAAATCGCTGCCTGAAGGTACATGATACCATACGCTTTGCAGTGCTTCAGGGTTTCAGCCGAGCGCAAACATTCGGCGTGGCAGTCCGTGTCCGAGCCGAGAAGCATTGTCGAGGCGAGAACAGCCTGAGCGATTGCCGATGCTTGAAAGGCGAACGGCAGTCTGCCACAAGGGCCGCTCGATTATACCTAGAGCGTGCGATGTGAGCAGGACCAGGCAATGAAGGCATTTTTCGTGCAGATAAAGTGCGATCTGGGCAAGGCCTACGACGTTGCCAGCGCCCTGGCCGATGCCGAGATTGCTTCGGAAATCTACTCGACAGCCGGAAACTACGACCTGCTCGCCAAATTCTATGTCGACGACGAGGAAGACATCGGCCACTTCGTCAACGAGAAAGTGCAGATTCTCCCGGGCATCAAGGACACGTTCACGGTCGTCACCTTTCGCGCTTTTTGATCCGCATCCGGCATCTGCCCGGACACCAGGCAAAGCCTGATCAAGGCCCTATTGGTGCTGCCTTAATTTTAGGCAAGTGCGATATACTGATCGCCGGCGCCCAACAAATCACCGATTGCGCTTGATTTTCTCCAGCGAGGCCAGTGAAATGGCGCCACAGGGGAGTATGCGATTGGCAGCGTTCGATGAAATGCTTCCGGAAGTTTCCGGGCTGAGAAAACCGTATTCGGCTTACGATCGCTGGCTGAAGGAACAGGACCCGGCCAGACTTAGCGAGAAGATGCAGGACGCCGAACGCGTCTTTCGCAAGACAGGCATCACTTTCGCCGTCTACGGCGAGCAGGAAGCATCGGAGCGGCTGATACCCTTCGACATCGTTCCGCGCATCATTTCGGGCAATGAATGGCGACGGCTGACGCAAGGCATCGAGCAGCGCGTCCAGGCGCTGAACGCCTTTCTCGACGACATCTACCATCGCCAGGAGATCTTGCGCGCCGGCCGGGTGCCGAAGGAGTTGATCGCCAAGAACGAGGCGTTCCTGCCCGAGATGATCGGGGTGCGGCCGCCGGCCGGCGTCTATACCCACATTATCGGCGTCGACATCGTACGCATTAGCGAGAACGAGTTCTACGTGCTGGAGGACAACGCGCGCACGCCGTCCGGCGTCTCCTACATGCTGGAGAATCGCGAGACGATGATGCAGCTCTTCCCCGAGTTGTTCCAGCAGATCAAGGTGCGGCCGGTTGAGAATTACCCGCAGCTCTTGCGCCAGTCGCTGGCGGCAGTGCGGCCGCAAAGCACCAAGGGCGCGCCGACCATTGCCGTGCTGACGCCGGGCAGCTTCAACTCAGCCTATTTCGAACATGCTTTCCTTGCCGACCAGATGGGCGTGCAGCTTGTCGAGGGGCAGGATCTGCGCGTCGTCGATGGCCATGTCGCGATGCGCACCACCGAGGGCTACAAGCAGATCGACGTGCTTTACCGGCGTGTCGACGACTCGTTCCTCGATCCGCTGACCTTCCGCCCCGACTCGGCACTTGGCGTGCCGGGCATTATGGACGTCTACCGCGCCGGCAACATCACGATCGCCAATGCGCCGGGAACCGGCATCGCCGACGACAAGGCGATCTATTCGTACATGCCCGAGATCGTCGAATTCTACACCGGCCGCAAGGCGATGCTCGGCAACATCCCGACCTGGCGCTGCTCGGAGCCGGACAGCCTGAAATACGTGCTCGAACACATCGACGAATTGGTGATCAAGGAAGTCCACGGCTCCGGCGGTTACGGCATGCTGGTCGGTCCGGCGGCGACCAAGAAGGAATGCGAGGAGTTTTCCAAAAAGCTCGCGGCAAAACCGTCGAACTACATCGCCCAGCCGACGCTGGCGCTGTCGACCTGTCCGATCCTGACGGACAAGGGGCTGGCGCCGCGCCATGTCGATCTGCGCCCCTATGTGCTGGTTTCCGACCGTATCCAGATCGTGCCCGGCGGGCTGACCCGAGTAGCGCTCAAGGAAGGCTCGCTGGTCGTCAATTCCTCGCAAGGCGGGGGCACGAAGGATACGTGGGTGTTGGATGATTAGAGTGGAAGTAGCGAGTAGTGAATAGTGAATAGTGAATAGTGAATAGTGAATAGTGAATAGTGAATAGTGAATAGTGAATAGTGAATAGGTAAGGATATGGGTCGTTGATGTTGGTGAAATGCCCTGAAGTGAAGCGCGCGGGATCGTGCCCTGGAATCTGGATAGTCACCATTCACCATTCACCTTTCACTATTCACCACAGGACCGCCTGACATGCTTCTCGGCCGCACCGCCAACGGGCTCTACTGGATGAACCGCTACATCGAGCGGGCGGAAAACATGGCGCGATTGGTGGATGCCGGCCTGCGCATGGCGCTGACTCGTACCCAGAACGCTTCGGAGGAGTGGAATTCGGTGCTGCTCAGCGCCGGTTCAGACGCCAGCTTCACGCAGAAATATTCCGACTACACCGCCGCCAATGTCGCCGACTATCTGCTGCGCGACACATCGAACCCGTCGAGCACGATGTCGTCTATCGAAACGGCCCGTAACAATGCCCGCATGGTGCGCACGGCATTGACGCGTGAAACCTGGGAAAGCATCAACGAAGCCTGGATGTCGCTGAAGCGGATGCTGGCCAAGCCGATCGACGAGCGCGACCTGCCCAACGCGCTCGACGCAATCAAGCGCGAGACGGCGCTGATCCGCGGCTCGTTCTACGGCACGATGCTGCGCAACGAGATTTTCGATTTCTCGCAGCTCGGCACGTATGTCGAACGCGCCGACAACACCGCGCGCATCCTGGATGTGAAATACTACGTGCTGTTGCCGTCGATCTCCTGGGTCGGCTCGACGCTCGACAACTACCAGTGGGAATCGATCCTGCGCTCGGTGTCGGCGCACCGTTCCTATCGCTGGGTCTATGATGCCGACTACAAGCCGAGCAACATCGCCGATTATCTGATCCTCAACGTCCGCATGCCGCGCTCGCTGACCTTTTGCTACCGCTTCCTGACGGAGCATCTCAAATTCCTGGGTGACGACTATGGGGAGCGCCACGCCTGTCATGCAACGGCTGCCAAGACCCAGGCCATGCTGACGGCCGGGTCGATCAAGGATATTTTCGACGCCGGCCTGCACGAATTTCTGGCCAATTTCATCCGCGACAACACCAGGCTCGGCGACGAGATCGCGCAGGATTACAGGTTCTATTGAGCATGACCCCAAAAAGCGGAGATCGGTTTTCGGAAAAGCTCATGCTCCAGGGACGAGAGCGATGCGGCTGAAGATCACCCACCGAACCGAATACCGCTACGATGCGCCGGTGCACTATCTGTTGCAGCGTTTGCGGCTGCTCCCGGTGAACGGGCGCACCCAGACGGTACTGTCCTGGGCGCTGAAGATCGAAGGCGCACGCGAAGAAGTGCGCTTCACCGATCATTTCGGCAACGATACCCGGCTGTTGAGCGTCGAGGGCGAGCGCGACTTCATCACCGTCGAAGCAGCCGGCGAAGTGGTGACGCGCGACACCGCTGGCGTCTGCGGACCGCACCAGGGTTTCGCGCCGCTCTGGCTGTTCGGCCAGGAAACGCCGCTGACGACGATCGGCAGCGGCATTCGCGAGCTTGCTGCCTCGGTCGGCAAGGGTACCGACATCGAAAGGCTGCACCGGTTGATGGCGGTGATCGGCGAGCGCGTCGCTTATACGCCGGACACCACCAACGTGACGACGCCGGCCGAAGAGGCCCTGGCGCTCAAGACCGGCGTTTGCCAGGATCACAGCCACATCTTCGTTGCCGCGGCGCGTGCCATGGATTTTCCGGCCCGCTATATCAGCGGCTACCTGATGATGGATGCGGCCATCGAGCAGGCGGCAAGCCACGCCTGGGCCGAGGCGCATGTCTCGGGCCTCGGCTGGGTCGCCTTCGATGTCGCCAACGGCATTTCTCCGGACGAGCGTTATGTGAAGGTGGCGACCGGCCGCGATTATCGCGACGCCACGCCGGTATCTGGAATTCGGCTGGGACAGGCGGAAGAACAGCTTGCGGTCACCGTCACCGTGGAGCAGTAATCCCCGGCAAGATTGTTGCCAAAGAGATTCGATGACCTATTGCGTCGGCCTGAAGATCGATCGCGGGCTCGTGTTCATGTCGGACACGCGCACCAACGCCGGCATGGATTCGATCTCGACCTTCAGGAAGATGCATGTCTGGGAAGAGCCGGGCGAGCGCGTCATCGTTTTGATGTCGGCCGGCAATCTGGCGACGACGCAGGCCGTGGTCAGCCTGCTCGACGAACGCACCAAGGCAGTGGCGGAGCGCCGTGCCACACTGCTCGAAACGCCCTCCATGTACCAGACAGTCCGGTTGGTCGGAGACACCGTCAAGGAGGTCATCGCCAGTTCATCGCCGGCGGGCGAAAAGGCGGATTCCTACTTCAACGCCTCCTTCATCCTCGGCGGTCAGATCAAGGGCAGCGCGCCGCGCCTGTTCATGATCTATCCGGAAGGCAATTTCATCGAATCGACCGACGACACGCCGTTCTTCCAGATCGGTGAGACCAAATACGGCAAGCCTATCATTATCCGCGCTTATGAAAGGACGATGAGTTTCGCCGAGACGGTGAAGTTGCTGCTGGTGTCGTTCGACTCGACGCTGAAGTCGAACCTGTCGGTCGGCCTGCCGCTCGACCTGCTGTTCTATGAAAAGGACACGTTCAAGGTCGGCCTCAAAAAGCGAATAACCCAGGACGATCAATATTATCGTACGATCTCGGATAGCTGGTCGAATGCGCTGAAGACCGCCTTTGCCAGTCTGCCTGATTTTCCCGAATGAAAACCTTCGTTTTTCGTGCTCTTTGATCGCGGCTCGATGAGGCGCCACGGAGGCGAAGAAGATGAATAGCAACGAATTCCGCGAGTGGTCGCTGCGAGCGGCTGAATGGGGCGTCGACTACAGAAACAGCCTTCGCGAGAGACCGGTGCGGCCGCTTGTCGAGCCGGGCGAAATCTTCAAAAGCGTCGATGCCGCGCCGCCGGAAGACGGTGAAACGATGCAGGCAATCTTCGCCGATTTCGAACAAAAGATCCTGCCTGGCATGACGCACTGGCAGCATCCGCGTTTCTTCGCCTATTTCCCGGCCAATGCGGCACCGGTCTCCGTCGTGGCCGAGTATCTGGTTTCCGCGATGGCCGCGCAATGCATGCTCTGGCAGACCTCGCCGGCGGCAACCGAGCTCGAGACGCGTGTCGTCGACTGGATGCGGCAGGCGCTTGGTTTGCCGGAGGGATTCTCCGGCGTCATGCAGGATTCGGCTTCGTCGGCGACGCTTGCCGCCGTGCTGACCATGCGCGAGCGCGCGCTCGACTGGCAAGGCAACAAGAACGGCTTGCAGGGGCAGCCGGTCGTGCGGATCTATTCTTCCGACCAAGTCCATACTTCTATCGACCGGGCGATCTGGGTGTCGGGCATCGGCGAGGCGAACCTCGTGCGCATTCCGGTCGCCGGACGCTTCCGCGCCATGCAGACGGCGGCTCTGGAAGCCGCGATCGTTACCGACCGCGAAAACGGCATGCTGCCGGCGGGCATCATCGCCAGCGTCGGCGGCACAAGTACCGGCGGCACCGACAATGTGGCGGCTGTTGCCGAGGTGGCGAAGCGGCACGGGCTCTACCTGCATGTCGATGCCGCATGGGCCGGCTCCGCCATGATCTGCCCCGAGTTCCGGCATTTCTGGACCGGCGCCGAAAATGCCGATTCCATCGTCTTCAACCCGCATAAATGGTTGGGGGCACAGTTCGATTGCTCGATGCAGTTCATCCGCCAGCCGGAAGACCTGGTCCGCACGCTGGCGATCAAGCCCGAATTCCTCAAGACGCATGGCCGCGACGGGGTCATCAACTACTCCGAATGGTCGGTGCCGCTCGGCCGAAGATTCCGCGCGTTGAAACTTTGGTTCCTGCTGCGTGCGCATGGCTTGGAAAATCTGCGGACCATGATCCGCAACCATGTCGCCTGGAGCGAGAGCCTCGCCGCGCGGCTGGCTCGGGAACCGGATTTCGAGATCGTCACGGAACCGATGCTGTCGCTATTCTCATTCCGCCATCTCGCGGCTGCGGCCATCGACTCTGACGAGCGCAATTTGCGGTTGGTCAGCGCGATCAACGATGACGGCCGCATTTACCTGACGCAGACCCGGGTGGACGGGCAGGTGGCGATCCGCTTTCAGGTCGGGCAGTTCGAAACGACTGCGGCGGACGTCGATACTGCTTTCGAGGTCATCACTGAGATCGCGCGGGGGCTGAGTTGATACCCTCGTCGAGATTGCGCCGGAGCTTTTCTCTCTGCAGTCGCCCGATTTTCATTAGCCGGCCCATAGCTGTTCATGGCTTTCGTTTTCAGCTATAGACGAGAAAAACGAAAATGAGAGGTTGCTAGATGTATCTGTCGCCGCGTCATTCCGAAATCATCCAGATGGCCAAGGACCATGGCCGCGTACTGGTCGAGGAGCTGGCGACGCATTTCAACGTGACGCCGCAGACGATCCGCAAGGATCTCAACGATCTCTGCGACCAGCGGCTTTTGTCCCGCATCCATGGCGGGGCATTGTTCCCCTCCGGCATCGAGAACATGGAATATGAGGCTCGGCGCAAGATCGCCGCCGAGGAGAAGGAGGCGATCGGCCGCGCAGCAGCCCGGCTGATCCCCGACAACGCGTCTCTGTTCATCAATATCGGGACAACGACGGAAGCTGTCAGCAAGTCGCTGCTCGATCACAGCGGCCTGATGGTCATCACCAATAACATCAATGTTGCCAACAGGATGCGCATATATCCTTCGATCGAGGTGGTGATCGCCGGCGGTGTCGTGCGCGGTTCCGACGGCGGTGTGGTCGGCGAGGCCGCGGTCGATTTCATCAGGCAGTTCAAGGTCGATTTTGCGGTGATCGGCGCCTCGGCCATCGACCATGACGGCGCACTGCTCGACTTCGATTTTCGCGAGGTGAAGGTGGCTCAGGCGATCATCGCCAACGCCCGACATGTGATCCTGGTGTCGGACCAGACCAAATTCGAGCGCACCGCGCCCGTCCGCATCGGCCATCTGTCGCAGGTCAACACCTTTATCACCGATCGTTGCGACATCCCGTCGGTGCGTAAGATCTGCCAGGAGGCAGAAGTTCAGCTGATCGAAACGTCGCTCTCCTAGAGATGCCGTAGCGGCATCTTCCGCCTATCATATTTCGTTTGACATTCGTTATCATTTCGAAATAATTCCTCTACGGTTTCGCAAGAACCCAAAAATGCTGCAATGCGAAATCGAGGGAGGATTCTTTGAGCGCATCACCGATTCATGACATTTTCGTCATCGGTGGCGGCATCAATGGCTGCGGCATCGCCCGCGATGCCGTTGGACGTGGCTTTTCGGTTTTTCTTGCCGAGATGAACGATCTGGCCAGCGGGACCTCTTCCGGCTCGACCAAACTGATCCACGGCGGCTTGCGCTATCTCGAATTCTACGAATTCCGTCTGGTGCGCGAAGCGCTGATGGAACGCGAGGTCCTGTGGAGGAACGCGCCGCATATCATCTGGCCGATGCGCTTCGTGCTGCCATACGCCAAGGGACTGCGTCCGGCCTGGCTCATCCGGCTCGGGCTTTTCCTCTACGACCATATTGGCGGGCGCAAATTGCTGCCGCCGACGAAAACGCTGGACATGGCCAAGGATCCGGCCGGCAAGCCGCTGAAACCGCTGTTTCGAAAGGCGTTCGAATATTCGGACAGTTGGGTCAACGATGCCCGGCTGGTTGTGTTGAACGCCCGCGACGCTGCCGAGCGCGGCGCAACCATTCGAACCCGAACAAAGGTCGTCAGCGCACGCCGCGAAGGCAATCTCTGGACGGTCAGGCTTGAAAATGTGCGGACCGGCCATACCGAGGAGGTCAAGGCGCGGCTGCTGGTCAATGCCGCCGGCCCGTGGGTCGATCAGGTGCTGTCGGCCACCGTCGGCTTGAACGACGTGCACAATGTCCGCCTCGTACAAGGCAGCCATATCGTCGTGGGCAAGAAATTCGACGACCCACGCGCCTATTTCTTTCAGAACAAGGACGGGCGCATCATTTTCGCCATTCCTTACGAGGACGAATTCACGCTCATCGGCACCACCGACCGTGACTATCCCGGCGATCCGCACAACGTCAGGATCAATGACGCCGAGATCGACTATCTCTGCGCTGCGGCAAGCGAATATTTCGCGCAGCCGGTCAAGCCGTCGGATATCGTCTGGACCTATTCCGCGGTGCGACCGCTCTACGACGATGGCGCCTCAAAGGCGCAGGAAGCCACCCGAGACTATGTGCTGAAGGCCGATGGAGGCGAGGGTGCCGCCCCGATCGTCAACGCCTTTGGCGGCAAGATCACGACCTACCGCCGATTGTCGGAATCGATGCTCGAGAAGATCGAGGGTTTTCTCGGCAAGCGCGGCAAACCATGGACGGCAAACGCGCCGCTGCCCGGCGGTGACTTTCCCGTCACCGGCTTCGATGCCGAGGTGGCGAAACTGAAAACGGCGTACCCGTTCCTCGACGCCCGGCTGGCCCGCCGGTTGACCCGGCTCTACGGCACCCGCGCAAGGAAGCTGCTGGGCCTCGCCAAGTCGAACGTCGATCTTGGCCGCAACTTCGGCCCCGATCTCTACGAAGCCGAGGTGCGCTACCTCGTCGAAAACGAATGGGCGATGACTGCCGAGGATGTATTGTGGCGCCGGACCAAGCGCGGCCTGCGTCTCAGCCGTGAGCAGGCGGCAGTGCTCGACGAGTTCATGCGCGGAATAAGCCGGCAGCACGTAGCGGCTGCCGAATAGGAACGGCCGACTGATGCAGAAAGCCTGGGAGGAGGCATCATGCTTGAACTGAGAAACGTGACGAAGACGGTGGGTGCGGCGGAACATATCCGCGACGTCTCGCTGACGCTTCAGCACGGCTCGCTCAACGTCCTGCTCGGGCCGACGCTCTCCGGCAAGACCAGCCTGATGCGGCTGATGGCGGGCCTCGACGTGCCGACCTCGGGCTCGGTCTGGTTCGATGGCAAGGATGTCACCGGCATGCCGGTGCAAAGGCGCAACGTCGCCATGGTCTACCAGCAATTCATCAATTATCCGGCGATGACGGTCTACGAAAACATCGCCTCACCGCTGCGGGTGGCCGGCACGGATCAGGCAACGATCGACAGGGAGGTGCGCAATGCCGCCGCCCTTCTCAAACTAACGCCCTATCTCGACCGGACGCCTCTCAGTCTGTCGGGCGGCCAGCAGCAGCGCACCGCGCTGGCCCGCGCCATCGTCAAGAATGCCAGCCTCGTGCTGCTCGACGAGCCGCTCGCCAATCTCGACTACAAGCTGCGTGAAGAATTACGCGCGGAACTGCCGAAAGTCTTCGCGGCCGCCGGTACAATCTTTGTTTATGCCACGACCGAGCCGCACGAGGCCTTGCTGCTCGGCGGCAACACGGCAACGCTTTCCGAGGGCAGCATCACCCAGTTCGGGCCGACCATCGAAGTGTTCCGCAAACCGGTCGATCTGGTGACGGCGAGAACCTTCGCCGATCCGCCGCTCAACACCATCGTGCTTGCCAAGAAGGGCCTGGATTTCCTGCTCGAGGGCGGCGTGAAATTGCCGGTGCCGGCGGAACTCTTCGGCATTGCCGATGCGATCTATACGATCGGCTTCCAGCCGCATCATCTGTCCCTCGAACGGCCCAACGCCGCCGCAGTGCCGGTGCGCGCAAAGGTGACGATCACTGAGATCACCGGATCGGAAAGCTTCATCCATCTCGATTTTGCCGATGCGCGCTGGGTCATGCTGACCCACGGCATTCGCGACTTCGAGCCGGACGAGGAGGTCGAGGTGTTCATCGACCCGCGCCACATCATGGTCTTCGACGAGCACGGCCGCGCCGTGGCCGCGCCGAAGCTGGCGGCTTAGGAGGAAGCGATGGCGCGCATCGATGTCAATCATATCCGCCACTCCTATCTGCAGAACCCGCGCACGGATGCCGATTTCGCGCTGAAGGAAGTGCACCACACGTTCGAGGATGGCGGCGCTTATGCGCTGCTCGGCCCATCCGGCTGCGGCAAGACCACGCTGCTCAACATCATTTCGGGATTGCTGCATCCCTCGCATGGCCAGCTGCTGTTCAACGGCAGGGACGTGACCAATCTGTCGACCCAAGAGCGCAACATTGCCCAGGTCTTCCAGTTCCCGGTGATCTACGACACGATGACCGTCTACGACAATCTGGCGTTCCCGCTGCGCAATCGCGGCGTGCCGGAGGCCGACGTCGACCGCAAGGTGCGCGAGACGCTGGAGATGACCGGGCTGGCCGATATGGCCAAACGAAAGGCGCGCGGACTGACCGCCGACCAGAAGCAGAAAATCTCGCTCGGACGCGGGCTGGTGCGCTCCGACGTCAATGCCATCCTGTTCGACGAGCCTTTGACCGTCATCGACCCGCATATGAAATGGGTGCTGCGCTCGCAGTTGAAGCAGCTTCACCGCCGCTTCGGCTACACCATGGTCTATGTCACGCACGACCAGACCGAGGCCTTGACCTTCGCCGACAGGGTGGTCGTCATGTATGACGGCGAAATCGTGCAGATCGGCACACCGGCGGAGCTGTTCGAGCGCCCGCGCCACACCTTTGTCGGCTATTTCATCGGCTCGCCCGGCATGAATGTCATGCCGGTGGCGATCGACGGCAAGACAGCGAAGCTGGGCTCGCAGCAGATCGAACTGCCGGGCGTGCCCAAGGCGGGCGGCGGCGCCATCGAGCTCGGCATCCGTCCCGAATATGTGCGCCTGGGCAGCCAGGGCATGGCCGTCCGGGTCAGCAAGGTCGAGGACGTCGGCCGCCACAAGGTGGTCCGTGCCAATCTCGAAGGACGCGAGATCGCCGCCGTCATCGGCGAGGACGAGACAGTTCCGGCTGATCCGAAGGTGCGGTTCGACCCGGCCGGCATCAACATCTATGCCGATTCCTGGCGCGTCGAGATGGGAGCCTGAAGTGGAAAAGACCTGGAACAACAGAGCCTGGTTCCTGGTGCTGCCGGTGCTGCTGCTGGTGGCGTTCTCGGCGGTCATACCGCTGATGACGGTCGTCAATTATTCGGTGCAGGACACTTTCGGCAATAACGTCTTCTTCTGGGCCGGCACGGAATGGTTCGAGGAACTGCTTTCCTCCAGCCGCTTCTGGCAGGCGATGATCCGCAACCTTGTCTTCTCCTTCATCATCCTGGCGATCGAAGTGCCGCTCGGCATCTTCATTGCGCTCAATATGCCGAAGAAGGGTTGGGGCGTGCCTGTTTGCCTTGTTTTGATGGCGTTGCCGCTGCTGATCCCGTGGAACGTCGTCGGCACCATCTGGCAGGTGTTCGGGCGCAACGACATTGGCCTGCTCGGCTATTACGTCAACGCGCTCGGCATCGACTATAATTATGTGCAAGACCCATATGACGCCTGGGTCACGGTCATCATCATGGACGTCTGGCATTGGACCAGCCTCGTCGTTCTGCTCTGCTATGCCGGCCTGGTCTCGATCCCGGATGCCTTTTATCAGGCGGCCAAGATCGACGGTGCCTCGCGCTGGGCGGTGTTCCGTTACATCCAGCTGCCGAAGATGAACCGCGTGCTGCTGATCGCCGTGCTGCTGCGCTTTATGGATAGCTTCATGATCTACACCGAACCGTTCGTGGTGACCGGCGGCGGACCCGGCAACTCGACGACCTTTCTTTCGATCGATCTCGTCAAGACGGCGCTCGGCCAGTTCGACCTCGGCCCGGCGGCGGCGATGTCGCTGGTCTACTTCCTTATCGTCCTGTTGTTGTCATGGGTGTTCTACACCGTGATGACCAATTACGACGCGGAGCGCTGAGATGAGCCGCGCTGACGAAAGAGCCGACAGAGTGAGCGAGACGACAGCTTCGGAAGGGCTTGCCAGCCCGCTACGGCAGGACGAGATCGCACGGCTGATGCGCCGTCGCGGCGAGGAGTCGCGCTGGTGGTGGATCGTGCCGACGCTCTACATCATCGTTCTGCTTTTGCCGATCTACTGGCTCATCAATATGAGCTTCAAGACCAATGGCGAGATCGTCTCGTCGCTGACGCTCTACCCGCACGCACCGACATTGGCGAATTACCGCACCATCTTCACCGACGCGTCCTGGTACTCTGGCTACATCAACTCGATCACCTATGTGGTTATGAACATGGTGATTTCGGTGGCTGCGGCACTGCCTGCTGCCTATGCCTTTTCGCGCTATCGCTTCCTCGGCGACAAGCATCTGTTCTTCTGGCTGCTGACCAACCGCATGGCGCCGCCGGCGGTGTTCGCGCTGCCATTCTTCCAGCTTTATTCGGCCTTCGGCCTTATCGACACCCACATCGCCGTGGCTCTGGCGCATTGCCTGTTCAACGTGCCGCTGGCGGTGTGGATCCTCGAAGGCTTCATGTCGGGCGTACCCAAGGAGATCGACGAGACCGCCTATATCGACGGCTATTCGTTCCCGCGCTTCTTCATCAAGATCTTCATGCCGCTGATTGCGAGCGGCATCGGCGTGGCGTGCTTCTTCTGCTTCATGTTCTCGTGGGTGGAGCTCTTGATCGCCCGTACGCTGACGACAACCGATGCCAAGCCGATCGCCGCGACCATGACCCGCACCGTTTCGGCCGCCGGCATGGATTGGGGGCTGCTCGCCGCAGCCGGCGTGCTGACGCTGATTCCCGGCGCGCTCGTCATCTGGTTTGTGCGCAACTACATCGCCAAGGGCTTTGCCCTGGGGAGGGTATGATGGAGCAGGTCGACAGAAGCCCATGGTGGTGGGCCGTGCTGCTTCTCGCCCTGGTCGTCGTGGCCTGGGTGGCACTTCAAATCGATTTCGTGGCAATAACGGTAGGCTTCAGCGATCCGGCTAATATCCGCCTGTGGGGATTTAACCTCTCGTCCAACCTCGATTTTTCGTGGATGGCCTGGACGTGGCCGACCGCGGCCTTCTTTGGAACCATCTTTCTGCTGCTTTGCGGCATGGCGGTGTGGGAATACGTCTCGCCGGGCGGCAATCCGCGCGTCGGCGTGCTGCGGTTCGAAACGACGCGTGGCGACCGCCTGTTCCTGTCGCTGCTTGGCAGCGCCTTTATCCATCTCGCTTGGCTGGGTCTAGTCGGACCCAATCTGTGGTGGGCTCTCGCTCTCTCCGTGGTCTACGCTGTCGGCGTGTTCCGCTACGTATAGAGGGGGAAACTGTTGGAACGGCGGCGTGCCGGCCGCCGATCCAGATCGCACTTTGAACTTTAACAGTGGAGGAAATACATGCGACGGCAATTCTTGACATCAACAACTGCGCTTGTCCTGTTGCTCGGGGCAAGCAATGCCTATGCCGGAATGGACGAGGCCAAGACCTTCCTCGATAAGGAAATCGGGCCCCTTTCGACGCTTTCGCGCGCCGACCAGGAAGCCGAGATGCAATGGTTCATCGATGCCGCGAAACCTTTCGCCGGCATGGATATCAAGGTGGTTTCCGAAACCATCGCCACGCATCAGTATGAATCGCAGGTCCTGGCGCCGGCCTTTACGGCCATCACCGGCATCAAGGTTACGCATGACGTCATCCAGGAAGGCGACGTCGTCGAGAAGATCCAGACCCAGATGCAGACCGGCCAGAACCTCTATGACGGCTGGGTCAACGATTCCGATCTGATCGGCACGCACTGGCGTTACCAGCAAGTGCGCAACCTGACCGACTGGATGGCGGGCGACGGCAAGGATGTCACCAACCCGAACCTCGACCTGAAGGACTTCATCGGCACCTCGTTCACCACCGCGCCCGACAAGAAACTCTACCAACTTCCCGACCAGCAGTTCGCCAACCTCTACTGGTTCCGTTACGACTGGTTCAACGACGAGAAGAACAAGGCGGACTTCAAGGCCAAATACGGCTACGACCTCGGCGTGCCGGTCAATTGGTCGGCCTATGAGGACATCGCCGAGTTCTTCACCGGGCGTGAGATCGATGGCAAGAAGGTCTACGGCCATATGGATTATGGCAAGAAGGACCCGTCGCTCGGCTGGCGGTTCACCGACGCCTGGCTGTCGATGGCCGGCAATGGCGACAAGGGCATTCCGAACGGTCTGCCCGTCGACGAATGGGGCATCAAGGTCGACGAGAATTCGCGTCCGGTCGGTTCCTGCACGGCGCGCGGCGGCGACACCAATGGTCCGGCTTCCGTCTATGCCATCCAGAAGTACCTCGATTGGCTGAAGGCCTATGCACCGGCGGAAGCCCAAGGCATGACCTTCTCCGAATCGGGGCCAGTTCCGGCGCAGGGCGCGGTTGCCCAGCAGATCTTCTGGTATACTGCCTTCACCGCTAGCATGGTCGACGCCAGCGCCAAGGCGGTGCTGAACGACGACGGCACGCCGAAGTGGCGCATGGCGCCGTCGCCGCATGGCGTCTACTGGAAGGACGGCATGAAGCTTGGCTATCAGGACGTCGGTTCCTGGACGCTGATGAAGTCGACGCCGACCGACCGCGCCAAGGCCGCCTGGCTCTACGCGCAGTTCGTCACCTCGAAGACGGTCGACGTGAAGAAGAGCCATGTCGGTCTGACCTTCATCCGCGAGAGCACGATCCACGACAAGAGCTTCACCGAACGTGCGCCAAAGCTCGGCGGCTTGATCGAGTTCTACCGCTCGCCGGCGCGTGTCCAGTGGTCGCCGACCGGCACCAACGTGCCGGATTATCCGAAGCTGGCGCAGCTCTGGTGGCAGGCGATCGGCGATGCCTCGTCGGGTGCCAAGAGCGCGCAGGAAGCGATGGACTCGCTCTGCGCCGAGCAGGAAAAGGTGATGAGCCGCATCGAGAAGTCGGGCGTCCAGGGCGATATTGGCCCGAAGATGGCCGAAGAGCATGACCTCGCCTACTGGAATGCGGACGCGGTCAAGAAGGGCAATCTCGCTCCTCAGCTCAAGATCGAGAACGAGAAGGAAAAGCCGGTCACCATCAACTACGACGAGCTGGTGAAGAGCTGGCAGCAATAGGACCGTTTGATGCGGGCGTCCGCGCCCGCATCGCCATGCTCAGGGGAGGCGGCATGTTGCCGTCTCCCCTGTTTGCGTGAACGGCTCCGAGCCATCTGGCGTCGAGACATCGCAGCACCTTGAATTCGCTTCGACGGGAGAGAGAATGACCGGATATATCCTTGCAATCGACCAGGGGACGACATCGAGCCGGGCGATCCTGTTTGACGACAAGATGATGGTCGTCGGCAGCGGGCAAAAGGAATTCACCCAATATTATCCGGCCTCCGGCTGGGTCGAGCACGATCCCGAGGAGATATGGGCAAGCGTCGTGGAAACGGTGAAGGCCGCGCTGAAGACAGCCGGCCGCAACGCAGCGGAAGTCGCCGCGATCGGCATCACCAACCAGCGCGAAACGATCGTCATCTGGGACAAAGAGACCGGCAAGCCGATCCACAACGCGATTGTCTGGCAGGATCGTCGCACCGCGCCGCTATGCCAGAAACTGAAGAAGCTGGGGCTGGAGAAGAAATTCACGAAAAAGACCGGCCTGCTGCTCGATCCCTATTTCTCCGGCACCAAAATCGCCTGGATGCTGGACAAGGTGAAGGGCGCCAGAAAACGCGCCGAGAAGGGCGAACTGCTGGCCGGCACCATCGACAGTTTCCTGATTTGGCGCCTGACCGGCGGCAAGATCCACGCCACTGACGCCACTAATGCCTCGCGCACGCTGGTCTACAACATCGAACAAAACGCCTGGGATGACGAACTGCTGGCCATTTTCGGCATACCTGCAAGAATGCTGCCGCAGGTGAAAGATTGTGCCGATGATTTTGGAATCACCGACAAAAGCCTGTTTGGTGCACAGATCAGAATCCTCGGTGTGGCCGGCGACCAGCATGCGGCGGCGATCGGCCAAGCCTGTTTCGAGCCAGGCATGATGAAATCCACCTACGGCACCGGTTGCTTCGCGCTGCTCAACACCGGCAGCGATCTGGTTCGTTCGAAGAACCGGCTTTTGACCACCATCGCCTACAGGCTGAACGGCAAGACCACCTACGCTCTGGAAGGCTCGATCTTTATCGCGGGCGCCGCCGTGCAATGGCTGCGCGACGGCATCAAGGTAATCGGCAAGGCCGAGCATAGCGGCAAATTGGCAGCGGAAGCCGATCCGACGCAGAACGTCTATTTGGTGCCTGCTTTCGTCGGGCTCGGCGCGCCCCATTGGGATGCCGAAGCGCGCGGCGCCATCTTCGGGCTGACCCGCAATTCGGGGCCGGCGGAATTTGCCCGCGCGGCACTGGAATCCGTTGCGTTCCAAACACGCGACCTGCTTGACGCCATGCGCAAGGACTGGAAGGCCGCCTCGGCCAAGACCGTGCTCAGGGTCGATGGCGGCATGGTGGCGTCGGACTGGACCATGCAGCGGCTGGCCGACATTCTCGATGCGCCGGTCGACCGGCCGACAATTCTCGAAACAACAGCACTCGGTGCGGCTTGGCTGGCCGGCTCGAAGGCGGGTGTCTGGCCGAAGGCCGCGGAATTCGCCAGGAGTTGGGCGCTCGAGCGCCGGTTCAAGCCGGACATGGATGCTTCGACACGTGCCGCCAAGCTGGCAGGTTGGCGCCACGCTGTGCGCAGGACGCTAAGTACGCAATAGGCAGGGATGCCCCGATGCCCCGGGATTCGCACTAATGAAAAACCCGCGCCGTTTCGGGCGCGGGCTTGCAGCCTCTAATCTGGGACTCAGTAAGGCGACCGGCACTGCCGGCGCGGACCGTAGTTGGGCTGGTAAGTGTTGTCAGAAGCGCGATAGCTCCGATAACGGTCATAGCACCACTGCACGTGGGCATCGCCACGATAGACACGATTCTGGTTGACGATCGCGCCGGTAATCAGCGCTCCGGTAGCAAACGCAGCCAGCGGGAACCAGAAGTCGCCGTGACGGCGATAGCCGCGACGATATTCGCGATAGCCGCGATGGCCACGCCAGTACATTCCGTCGTCACGCGAAAAATTGCGACGGAAATCGCGACGCGAGAAATCGCGATTGAAATTCCGGTGCCTCCGCCACGGCTCGTACTGGACGGTCTGGACATTCGAGGTGAGCCCCTGGGCCGGGGGCGCATAGCTGGGCTGAGCGTTGACTGGCACGATCTCCGCGGCAGCGAATGAGATCGAAAGAGTGGTCGCCAGTAGGCCCGACATGATCCTATTCATGGTCTTCTCCTTGAAACGCATGTCCCTTATCGCGGGAAACGGGCAGGCTGCGCAAATTGTTCCGCCAAAAATCCCAAGTTGCTGATCCGCAAAGGTTCTTCCGATTTGCTGCTTGCTTTCGTCGGCATAGCGCGAGCTTCGGTCTTGCGCGAGAACGAGGCCGTTCCGTCGACGCCGAAGCGCTCCGCAAGGCATGATGACACTGCAGGACAGTCCGGTTTGCGAGCCGTCTTTTTCCGGTTGACCGGCAGAGGCACTCTCCCTATGTTCCGCGCAATTTCGAGGGCGGCCTTTCTGAGCCCGCGGGAGCGCGTAGCTCAGCCGGTAGAGCAACTGACTTTTAATCAGTAGGTCATGGGTTCGAATCCCATCGCGCTCACCAAAATCAAGATTGTCCAACCCGGAGACATAGGTAACAGATTGTACCTAAGACATGGGTGACAACCTCGTGCCGAACGCATGCAGTGGCTTTAGCCGCCCGCTCCATCGTCCATCATCGTGCCGGTGAGCGCCTCATAGGCTCTGCTGCACAGCTGTGAATGCGGACAATCCTTCACGATAAGCACTGGCGCCACGGTGAGAACTGCTGCGGCAAGGATTTGCAGGCAAGGACCGACGGCGCTTACCTTTCTGCCGAACACGCCGGCCAGGAAAAAGTAGAGACCCTGGGCCATGCAGGCTGCGGTCAGAATGCCCCGAAGCGTGCTGGTCGCTCTTGCGAAGGGCGTTATGTAGCCATCAGGAAAACCCAGCATGCCGAGATCGGCGGACCATTGCAGCGCCAGCATGACGCTCAGCGCTGACCAGATGAGGGCCGTCGTGCGAGTGAACAGCGTCTGCTTTGGTTTGTTGCTCGGATCGGCCATCGGGATCACGTCGGAATTGCGTGCCGGGACATGCGCAAGCTCTCGGTCAAATCAGCGAGACATTACCGCCGGCATGGCGCTCGAGCCGTCCGGCTAGGTCGAGCTCCAGCAGCACCATGAACACTTGAGCGGGATGCAGGCCGGTGTGGCGGATGATCTCGTCGACTGCCACTGGCGTCGGGCCGAGCGCCTCGACGACGCGGTCGCGGTCGTCCTCGCGCGGCGGCGGCGTTGCCGAAAAGTCGGGCGGCTCCTCAAGCGGCGATGTCCTTGGCGACCAGGCGCCGACCAGCGGGGCGATCGCACTGGTGATATCGGCGGCCTCGGTGACAAGGGTGGCGCCGTCCTTGAGCAGGCCATTGGCGCCGGCGGCGCGCGGATCGAGCGGCGAACCGGGAACGGCAAAGACCAGTCGGCCCATCTCGCCGGCAAGCCGGGCGCTGATCAGAGAGCCGGAGCGCTGTGCGGCCTCGACCACTACCAACCCTAATGCAGCACCCGCGACAAGCCGGTTGCGGCGCGGGAAATCCTGCGCGCGCGGCTGCCAGCCAAACGGCATTTCGGAGATGACGGCGCCGCCGCGCTCGGCAATCTCGTCGCACAGGCCGGCATTTTCGGGCGGATAGGGCAAATCGAGGCCGCCGGCGAGCACACCGATTGTGCCAGTCGCAAGGCTGCCCTGGTGCGCGGCCGTATCGATGCCGCGCGCCAGGCCGGAGACGATGCCATAGCCGTCGCGGCCGAGATCCGCCGCCAGCATCCGCGCCATCTTGATGCCGGCCAGCGATGCGTTGCGAGCGCCGACGATGGCGACCGCTGGCAAGCGGAACACCGCGCTATTGCCCCTGACCGCGAGCAGCGGCGGCGGATGATCCATGCTTTTCATCAGCGGCGGATAATCCGCTTCGCCGATGCCGACGAAGCGGGCGCCAGCCCGCCGGGCGGTCTCCAGCTCCGCCTCGGTCTCGGCAATGGACGGGATGCGGACGATTTTTTTGGCGCCACCCGAAATCATCAGCTCGGGCAGCATCGATAGCGCTGCTTCGGCCGAACCGAACCGGTTGATCAGGTCGCGAAAGGAAGCCGGGCCGACATTCGGCGTGCGGATCAGACGAAGCCAGCTCAGCCGCTGCCGGTCGCTGAGGCGCGGCCCGGCGTCGGGCTCGCTCACTCCTTGGCCCCGATCTTACCCTCGGTGCCGGCAAGCAGCCGCGCAATGTTGGCGCGGTGCTTTACGATGACGATTAGGCTCATCGCCGCGAAAAGCCCGGCAATCTGCGGCGTGCTCAGGAAATACAGCGCCATGGGCACCACGACTGCTGCCGTCAGTGCCGCAAGCGAGGAGAAGCGGAACAGGAAGGCCACCGCCAGCCAGACGACGGCGAAGATCAGCGCCGCCTGCCAGGCAAGGCCGATCAGCACGCCAAGGTAAGTGGCGACACCCTTGCCTCCCTTGAAGCCGAGCCAGACCGGAAAGAGATGACCTAAAAACGCGCCGAAGCCGGCCCAAAGTCCGAGCTCGGGCGCAAAGCGGCCTGCGATCAGCACCGCCGCGGTGCCTTTAAGGGCGTCGAGCAGAAGCGTGGCCGCGGCCAAGCTCTTGTTGCCGGTGCGCAGCACATTGGTGGCGCCGATGTTGCCGGAGCCGATGTTGCGCACGTCGCCGAGGCCGGCGGCACGGGTGATCAGCAGGCCAAACGGGATCGAGCCGAGAAGATAGCCGAACACCAATGCCAAGACGGGACTGTAAGCCATTGTTCCCCCGAACTTTCCTTGGCTGAGCGGATTTTAAGCCGTGACGCCTGTTTTCGTCCTAGGCCGAAAACACTGTGCGGCCCGCCACCATCGTTTGCAAGACCTTGCCTTGCAGTCGTGCGCCTTCGAAACAGGTGTTTTTCGAGCGTGAGCGGATGCCGCTCTCGCTGACGACCCATGGCTCGTCCAGATCGACGAGCGAAAGGTCGGCCAATGCCCCCGGTTTCAGCGTGCCGCCGGGCAGGCCGAACAATCTTGCCGGCGCGGTCGACAGTGTCTCAACCAGCCGGAGCAGCGTCACGTCGCCATTGTGATAGAGCCGCAGCGCTGCGCCTAGCAGCGTTTCCAGGCCGATGGCGCCGGCCGCGGCATCGGCAAAGGGAAGGCGCTTGGTGTCAACGTCCTGCGGGTCGTGCGAGGAGACGATGAGATCGATGGTGCCGTCCTTGATCGCTTCGATCATCGCCAGCCGGTCTTCCTCCGCACGCAGCGGCGGCGTCAGCCGGAAGAAGGTGCGGTACTCGCCGACATCATTCTCGTTGAGCGACAGATTGTGGATCGACACGCCTGATGTGACATTGGCGCCATCGGCTTTCGCGCGCGCTACCGCGTTTGCCGCCATAGCCGTCGAAATCTTGGCAGCGTGATAGGCGCCGCCGGTCAGGCGAGCCAACGCGAGATCGCGCTCCAGGGGGATCGATTCGGCTTCGCGCGGAATGCCGGCAAGGCCAAGCCAGCTTGCGTAAAGGCCTTCGTTCATCACGCCGGCCGAAGCGAGGTCGGCGTCTTGGGTTTCATGCGCGATGACGCCACCGAAATCGCGCGCATAGGTCAGCGCGCGGCGCATCACCAGCGCGCTGGCAATCGAATGCCGGCCATCGGTGAAGGCGACCGCGCCGGCCTCGCGCAGCAGGCCGAATTCGGTCATTTCGCGGCCTTCCAGCCCCTTGGTGATCGCTGCTGCCGGCAAGATGTTGACGATTGCGGTGTCCTTGGCGGTGCGCAGCACGAACTCGACCAGTGCGACATTGTCGATCACCGGGTCGGTATCGGGCATCATGACGATTGAGGTGACGCCGCCGGCCGCCGCAGCGATGCTCGCCGAAGCAATGGTCTCCCGGTGTTCGCCGCCGGGTTCGCCGATGAAGACGCGCGCGTCGATCAATCCAGGGATGATAGTCTTGCCGGCGCAGTCGATGATGGTGGCGCCTTCGGGCGCGCCCTGATTCAAAGCCGCCTTGCCGGCGGCAACGATTTTGCGGCCTTCGACGATGACGGTGCCGACCTCATCGATGCCGCGCGACGGGTCGACGATGTGGGCCCGGCTGAAGACCGTTATGCTCATCAGGCGCGGCCCTCGTGGTTTCGACGGGGGTCGAGCAGCGCTTCCATAACCGCCATGCGCACGGCGACGCCCATCTCAACCTGTTCCTGGATAACGCTTTGCGGGCCGTCGGCGATCTCGGAGGCGATCTCGACGCCGCGGTTCATCGGGCCGGGATGCATGACCAGCGCACCGTCCTTGGCCGCCTTCAGCTTCTCCGCGTCGAGGCCGAAATAGCGGAAATATTCGCGTACCGACGGTACGAAAGCGCCTTCCATGCGTTCGCGCTGCAGGCGCAGCATCATCACTACGTCGGCGTCCTTCAGACCCTCGGCCATGGAACGGGTGACGATGACGCCCATCTTCTCGATGCCGGCGGGCAAAAGCGTCGAAGGGGCGACGACCCTGACCTGGGCACCAAGCGCGTTGAGCAGGATGATGTTGGAGCGGGCCACGCGCGAATGCAGGATGTCGCCGCAGATCGCCACGATCAGCTTCGGCAACGGACCCTTGACGCGGCGGATGGTCAGTGCGTCGAGCAGCGCCTGGGTAGGGTGCTCATGGGCGCCGTCGCCGGCATTGACCACCGAACAGCCGACTTTTTGAGCGAGAAGTGCTGCCGCGCCGGCCGATTGATGGCGGATGATCAATATGTCGGGACGCATGGCATTCAGCGTCATCGCCGTATCGATCAGCGTCTCGCCCTTTTTCACCGACGAACTCGCTACGGACATGTTCATGACGTCGGCGCCGAGCCGTTTGCCGGCCAGCTCGAATGACGATTGCGTACGGGTCGAGGCTTCGTAGAAGAGATTGATCTGGGTGCGGCCGCGCAGCGTCGATGTCTTCTTGTCCGACTGCCGCGAGATGGCAACGGCCCTGTCCGCCCGGTCGAGCAGAAGCTCGATGTCGGCAGGGGAAAGATCGCGGATGCCCAGAAGATGGCGGTGGGGATAAAGCGGCAGGGACGATGCGTCGGTCATCTCAAGTCGCTGCTATAGGGGGGAGGCTCCGCGGCTGCAAGCACCGGCTTGGGATTGGATTGGTTCTCCCCGGTATTTTCGTCGCGCGCCGCTGGCCATAGGCTATAAACCGCCTTGGCTTTGGATTCGCAGCCTTCAGGTGATAAGGACGAAGCGTGACTGACGACGTGACCAACCAGCCGCCGCCGCTGGCCGGCGGCAACGCCTGGCGGGGCGATCCGTTGCTGATCCAGCTTGCCGAGCGCTTTTCCGATCCGGTGCGCAAGGACCTCGACGGGCTTGGCCGTTTCGTTCTGACCCATGAGGCGCAGGAACTGGCCCGTCTTGCCAATGTCGAGATGCCGAAGCTCAGGACCCATGACCGCCAGGGCCGGCGCATCGACCAGGTCGAGTTCCATCCCGCCTATCACGCGCTCATGCGCCGCTCTGTTGCCAACGGGCTGCATTCGTCGGTCTGGGAGAATGGCGACGCCGAGATCGGCCGCCGCCACCAGGTGCGCGCTGCACGCTTTTACCTCACGGCTGAGCTCGAGACCGGACATCTCTGCCCGATCACCATGACCAGCGCTTCGCTGGCAGCGCTGATGGCCAGCCCGAAGCTGTTTCGCGAATGGGCGCCTCGGGTGACGACGCGCAAATACGATCAAAGCCAAAAGCCTCCGGTCGAAAAAGCCGGGCTGACGCTCGGCATGGGCATGACCGAGAAGCAAGGCGGCACCGATGTCCGTGCCAACGTCACCAGGGCCGAGCGCGCGGGCAGCGGGTTTTATCGCCTGACCGGCCACAAATGGTTCATGTCGGCGCCGATGTCGGATGCCTTCCTGGTGCTCGGACAGGTGCCGGAGGGACTGTCGTGCTTTCTCGTTCCCCGCCTGCTCGGCGACGGATCCGGCAACGGCTTCCGTTTTCAACGGCTGAAGGACAAGCTCGGCAACCGATCCAATGCCTCGTCGGAGGTGGAATTCGTCAATGCCATCGGCGAGATGGTCGGCGAGCCCGGCGCGGGCGTGAAGACGATCATGGACATGGTGACCCTGACGCGGCTCGACTGTGCCGTCGCCTCATCGGCGATCATGCGGGCCGGACTGGCCGAGGCCGTCCACCACACGCGCCACCGCAAGGTGTTTGGAACCAATCTGATCGAGCAGCCGCTGATGCAGCGTGTGCTGGCCGATATGGCGCTCGACGTTGCCGCCGCTACCGCGCTGTCGTTCCGGCTGGCGCGCTCCTTCGACGAGGCGGCCGGCGACCGCGGCGAGGCGGCCTTCGCGCGCGCCATGACGCCGGTCGTCAAATACTGGGTCTGCAAGATTGCGCCGCCGCTGCTCTATGAAGCGATGGAGTGCCTCGGCGGCAATGGCTATGTCGAGGAGGGGCCGCTCGCCCGCTACTATCGCGAAGCTCCGGTCAACGCGATCTGGGAGGGATCCGGCAACGTCATGGCGCTCGACGTGCTACGTGTGCTGGGGCGTGCACCCGGCCTGTTCGATGACGTGCTGGCCGGCATCGACCGCGATCTCGGCGCCGGCGGACGCGGCACCGTCGGCGTGCTCAAGGCGGCAATGCAGGTCGCTGCAACCGACGAGGGCTCGGCGCGGCTCTTGACCGAGCAATTGGCATTGTCGGCGGCGGCAGCAGAGCTTCGCAGGCTGGGGGCAGGGCGGATCGCCGACGCCTTCGTCGAAACGCGCCTCGCCGGCCAGTGGCGCAATACCTATGGCATGATCGATTCCCGCCATGATGCGCGCATGATCATCGATACGCTCTACCCGCCGATCAACTAAGGGCCGTCGCCCAATTCGCTGCCGCTCTCGCGACCCTGTGGATGGCCGTTAACCTTAACGAATGGTTTCCATTGCGGCGGCCGGTGGCAAAGCCCAGTGTTATGGTTAAGGCAAGGACTGTTCAGCTTGAGCGGCTTTGCCCTGCGAAGCAGGAGCGTCATGCGGCATATTCTGAGCTCTTTTCTGGCATTGCATTGGGCGGCCGTTTTCGCCCTGCTGGCGTTCATCTGCATCGACGGGAATCGAGGCGTGGCGACGGCCCTTGGCGTACTCGGCGTTCCCATCCAGAACACTCGATTTGCCGATCTCGAAAACGCCGTCGTTGTGGCGCCGCTCGCCGTGGCACTACTTGTCGTCGCGGTGCTGTTCTGCTGGGCCTTTGTTGAAGCACTGACCAGCGACAGGACCAACCCGGATGCCGCCGATAGCGTCATGCGAATCGCCTTCATTTCCGCCTTGGGCGTGCTGTCGCTGATCGTCATCGGCGGCGCCGCGCAAGGCATCAATGGGCTGTTCATGATTGTCGCGGTGCAATTGGCGGCACTTCTGGCGTCCTATGTCGCGATGCTCGCGGAGCGGCGGTCGACCGTTGCCGCGGCAATTCCAGGGACCGGCGAAATCCGAGCGGCCGCGCATGTCATGGCCAAGGCAGCGGCGCATAATTCCTCGCTTGCCCGCATTTCCGGCCGGCTGGATTCGAGGGATGACCGCTGATGCGCACCTTGTTCGCGCTGTGGGCGGCTCCGCTCCTCTTGTTTTGGGGCTGGTTCTTTCTGTCGCTCAACGACATCAATTTCGGCTATGTCATGCTGAGCCGCCAATTACACGATCTCGTCTTCCAGCTCTATGGACAGATGCTCGGCGTTGATCCGGCGCTTATTCCGGGCATGGTGGCGAAAGCTTGCGTGTTCGATGGGCTGCTGCTGGTGGCGTTCTGGGCATTTCGCCGCCGCAAGGCGATTGGTGGCTGGATCACGGCGATGCGCAACCGCTATTTCGACCAGGCATCGACGCCGAGCGCCTGAAGCCGGTCGAGAACACCTTGGAGGATAAAAGCGGCCGCCGCAGAATCGATCTTGCCGGCGCGTTTCTTGCGGGAAAAGTCCATCTCGATCAGCGTCCGCTCGGCCGCCACCGTCGACAGCCGTTCGTCCCAAAAGAGGAAGGGCAGATCGGTCAATCCAGCCATATTGCGCACGAACGCGCGGGATTTTTGGGCGCGCGGGCCTTCGGAGCCGTCCATGTTGATGGGGAGGCCGATTGCCACGGCGCCGGCATTCTCCTTCTGCAACAGGGCGAGCAGCACTGCGGCATCGAGCGAGAATTTCCTGCGCATGATGACGGGGCGCGGGTGCGCGAACGACAAGCCGCGGTCCGCAACCGCCACGCCGATCGTTTTGTCGCCGAGGTCGAGACCGGCCAGGGTCTTGCCGCCGCCGAGCCGGGCCGGCAACTCCTCGATGGTGATGATGCCCAACGGCTTTTCCTTTGACCGCGACGCCGCACGTCCTATACGCGCAAAGCGTGCGCGGCACTTTAATTTCGCCGTCGGCGTTCTATCCTCCACCGAAGCAAAAATCGAGGAAAGCATTGATGAAACTGACCTGGTACGGACATTCGGCATTCCGAATCGAAATCGAAGGCGCGAAAATCCTCATCGACCCCTATCTGGTCGGCAATCCGTCGTGGGCGGGCGGCTGGGAAGGGCCGGCCGAAGGGATCACGCACGTGTTGCTCACCCATGGCCACAGTGACCACATCAGCGGCGCCGTCGAAGTGCTCAAGAAGAGCGGCGCGATGCTGGTCGCCAATTTCGAGATTTGCATGTACCTGGTCGGCAAGGGTGTCGGTGACAAGCAGATCAATCCCGGCAATATCGGCGGCACCGTCGATTGCGGCGGCTTCACCACCACCTTCGTTCAGGCTCTGCATTCATCGTCCTTTCCGGGCGAAGGCGGCCAGAATACCTATCTCGGCAATCCGGGCGGGCTCGTCCTGCACTTCCCCGAGGATAAGACGCTCTACCATATGGGCGACACCGACGTTTTTTCCGACATGGCGCTGATCAACGAGTTGCACGAACCGAAGATCGGCATCGTGCCGATCGGCGACCGTTTCACCATGGGCGGCGCGGTGGCAGCGCTTGCCTGCCAGCGTTTCTTCAAGTTTGAGACGGTCATTCCCGCCCACTTCGGCACATTTCCGATGATCGACCAGACCGCCGACAAGTTCGTGGCCGGGCTGGATGGATCGGGTGTGAAAGTTGCGTTGCCGAAGATCGGCGAGACGATTACGCTGTAAAGAAAGCCGGTCCGGAACGATACGATGCGCTTGAGAAATTCTCTTTGCCTTTCCATGCTGGTTGCCGCGTCGCCGACGCTGGCCGCGGAAAATTTCATCGAGGGCGTCTATCTGCAATCGGAGGACCTCTGCGCGCAGGCCAAAAAGGATACGCTGCAGACGGTGATCGAGGGCGGCAATATCGTGCTGTCGGCAAATGGCCTGGAAAGCATCGAATATAATTGTGAATTCCTGCAGATCACCAAAGCGACACGCTCACCAAGCTGGGCGGTGACCGCTATATGCCAGGCGCCGGGCTACGTCTTTCCCGATGTTCTCTCACTAACACAGATGAGCCCGAAGCAGATCGACCTGGTATCGGTTCGGCCTGCCGCCGACGAAGGCGAGCAGAGCGGCAACGGCGGCAGTTATTTCCTCTGCGACGGCGTGGCGATGCCATAGGGCAGTTGAAGGCATGATGCATGTTGCGCGGCACGCGCCGCGCCGCTATAGCGCTGGTTTTTCCCCGAGGCACAAACATGTCCGTTGATATAAAAACCGTGAAGCGCGTCGCGCATCTTGCCCGTATTGCGGTGAGCGAGGAGGATGCAGAGCGCATGACCGGCGAATTGAACGCCATTTTGGGCTTTGTCGAGCAGTTGAACGAGGTCGATGTTTCCGGCGTCGAGCCGATGACCTCGGTCACGCCGATGGCAATGAAAAAGCGCCAGGACGTCGTCACCGACGGCGGCAAGGCAGCCGACATCGTCGCCAACGCGCCGGCGACCGAAGAGAATTTCTTCCTTGTGCCTAAGGTCGTGGAGTAGCTGGCCGATGGCAATCGAGATCGCCACGGAGACGCCGCTGCAGGACGATGTGCGCGGGCTGGTCGAGGAGCTCAACGCCACATTGCTGGAGCTGACGCCGCCGGAGCATTGCTACCATTTGACGGTCGAGCAAATGGCGGACCGCGACACGACCGTCTTCATCGCCCGCGATAACGGCCTTGCCATCGGTTGCGGCGCACTGAAGCGCCACGATGCTGTCGTCGGCGAGGTCAAGCGCATGTATACGCGACCTTCGCATCGCGGCCGCAAGATCGGCGCGAAGATTGTCGAGCGTATCGAGGCGCTGGCGCGCCGAGAAGGGCTTAAGCGTCTGGTGCTGGAGACGGGCGACCGTCATCCCGCCGCCTGGACCGTCTACGAACGCGCCGGTTTTTCGCGTTGCGGCCCGGTACTGGATTATCCCGATTCCGAGTGGTCGGTGTTTTACGAAAAGAGCCTTGCCTGATGAGCGACCTTACCCAGCTGACGATTTCGCAGGCCCGCGCCAAATTACGCTCCAGGGAGATCACCGCCACCGAAATCACCGAGGTTTATCTATCGGCGGTCGAGCGAGCCAATCCGGCGCTCAATGCCTACGTCGTGGTCACCGACGACAAGGCGCGCCACATGGCCAAGGCCTCCGACGCGAAACTGGCCAAGGGCGAGGGCGGGTCGCTCGAGGGTATCCCGCTCGGCATCAAGGATTTGTTCGGCACCGAAGGTGTCCACACCCAGGCCTGCAGCCATGTGCTGGACGGCTTCAAGCCGCGCTACGAATCGACGGTCACCGCCAATCTGTGGGCGGATGGCGCCGTCATGCTCGGCAAGCTCAACATGGACGAGTTCGCCATGGGTTCGTCCAACGAGACCTCGTATTACGGGCCAGTCATCAACCCGTGGCGGCGTTCGCGCCTCGACACGGTGGTAATGCCGACGACGCATCAGGGCGAGGGTGGCTTCGTTTCGGCCGGCGGCACCAGGACCGCGCGCACGTTGGACAATGCCCAACTGGTGCCGGGCGGTTCGTCCGGAGGCTCCGCATCAGCGGTCTCGGCCTTCCTGTGCGCCGGCGCCACCGCCACCGACACCGGCGGCTCGATCCGCCAGCCCGCCGCCTTCACTGGCACAGTCGGCATCAAGCCGACCTATGGCCGCTGTTCGCGCTGGGGCATCGTTGCCTTCGCCTCATCGCTCGACCAGGCCGGGCCGATCGCGCGCGACGTACGCGACGCCGCGATCCTGTTGAAGTCGATGGCTTCGGTCGACGCGAAGGACACGACGTCCGTCGACCTGCCGGTGCCGGACTACGAGGCGGCGATCGGCCGCCCGATCAGGGGCATGAAGGTCGGCATTCCCAAGGAATATCGCGTCGACGACATGCCCGCGGAGATCGAGGCGCTGTGGCAGAAAGGCATTGCCTGGCTGCGGGATGCTGGTGCCGAGATCGTCGATATCTCACTGCCGCACACCAAATATGCGCTGCCGGCCTATTACATCGTGGCGCCGGCCGAAGCCTCGTCCAACCTCGCCCGTTACGACGGCGTCCGCTATGGCTTGCGCGTGCCCGGCAAGGACATTGTCGATATGTATGAAAAGACCCGCGCCGCCGGCTTCGGGCGGGAGGTCAAGCGCCGTATCATGATCGGCACCTATGTGCTTTCCGCCGGCTACTACGATGCCTACTATCTACAGGCGCAGAAGGTTCGAACCCTGATCAAGCGTGACTTCGAAAATGTGTTTGCCGCAGGCGTCGACGTCATCCTGACGCCGGCAACGCCTTCCGCCGCCTTCGGCATCGCCGACGAGGACATGGCCGCCGACCCGGTCAAGATGTATCTCAACGACATTTTTACGGTGACGGTGAACATGGCCGGCCTGCCCGGCATAGCGGTTCCGGCCGGGCTCGACGCCAAGGGGCTGCCGCTCGGCCTGCAGCTGATCGGCCGGCCCTTCGACGAGGAAACGCTGTTCCAGACCGCCCATGTCATCGAACAGGCGGCGGGCACATTTCAGCCGGAAAAATGGTGGTAGGATCGTTTCTCATCTTGAGGGGGTGAGGGATGTTCTTCTATGTCTCCAAGGTTCTCGGGTTCTTCGTCGAGCCGTTGAATCTCGCGATCTTCCTGCTGCTGGCGGGGCTGATCGCGGCGATGTTCGGGCGGCGACGGTTGGCGACCGCCGGCAGCGCTCTTGCCTTCCTCATTCTGGCGGTTTCGATATGGAGCCCGCTCGGCCCCATGATGCTCAATCGGCTGGAGGAACGCTTCCCCAGGCCGCCGCTGCCGGAAAAGGTTGACGGTATCATAGTGCTTGGCGGCAGTCTGGATGGCGCCGTCAATCTGGTGCGTGGCGGCTATGAAATGAACTCCAGCGGCGACCGGATGGTCGAGGCGGCCGTGCTGGCGCGGCGGTTCCCGACAGCGAAAGTCGTTATCTCCGGTGGCAGCATCGAAACGTTCCGCGGCGGCGAAGGCGATGCAGATACCGCGCCGCGTCTTTTTGCCGCTTTCGGCGTGGCGGCCGATCGGCTGATCCTCGAGAACAAATCCCGCAACACCTACGAGAACGCTGTCTTTACCAGGGAACTGGTGACGCCGAAACCGGGCGAGACCTGGCTGCTGGTGACCTCGGCCTTCCACATGCCACGCGCCAAGGCGCTGTTCGACAAAGCCGGTTTTTCGACCGTTCCGTGGCCGGTCGACTATCGCACTTCCGGCAAGGAAAGCATCGGCACCTTGCCTTATCCCGGCGACTGGCTGGAGGTCACCACCGTTGCGATCCGCGAATGGATAGGGCTCACCGCCTATTGGCTGTCGGGCCGCATCGATCGGCCTTTCCCCGGACCGGGCGGCTGACCGAGCACCGCCTGCCGCGCCGCCGAGAAAAACTGGCGGCGCACCAGTACCGCCAGAAGCAGCAGCGTCGATAGCACGAAGACGGTGGGATCGACGAACCAACCGAGATAGCCGATCGAGAAGAACACGCCGCGCAGGCCCGAATTGAAATGCTTTCCGGCCAGCATGTTCATGCGCGCGGCGCGCCACACCGCCGTTTCGGTGACCGGATTGCGCGACGCCTCGCCATGTGGAATCGGCACGGCGCCGATCAGGATCGAGCAATAGTTGAACAGCCGGTAAGCCCAGCCGAACTTGAAGAAGGAAAAGGCCAGGATCAGCACCAGCCCGAACACCTTCGTCTGGAAGGCCGCGCGTGAGGACGTGGCGCCAAACGGCAGGTCGCTCAGCACGGTCAGAACCTGATCGGAGGCGCCGAGCAGGGCAAAACAGCCGCCGATCGCAATCAGCGAACTGGAGGCAAAGAAGGCGGTCCCCTGTTGCAGCCCGCTCATGATAGCGGTGTCGACGATGCGGATCTCGCGTTCGGCCATGGTCCGCATCCAGGCCTCGCGCTGCGCGTTCATAGCCCTCGTCAGCGACATGCGGCTGACCAGCATTCCGTCGGCGGCGAGCGTATGCAGCACCCACGCGGTAAGGAAGAACCCCAGCGCCGCAAGGTCGGCCGTCGATAGGTGAAAGGAATCGCTCATGCGTTGCTTTTACCACAGGCGGCGGTAACGCTTCGATGGCCGAAGCTGGAATGTCGCTGCCGGAGCAAACAAGGTCGGCAGGTGCAGCGCCGCGGTCCTTAAAACAGCGGAAAACATCATGGGAATTCCTATATGTAGACCTCAACAGGGTCCCAGGAGAAAACGCCCACGTGTTCCTTTCGGTTTTCGACTTGTTCAAGATCGGCATCGGCCCATCGAGTTCGCACACGATGGGGCCGATGACGGCCGCGCGGCGGTTTCTCGACGAGATTGCGGGAGACGACTGGCCGCGCCCGGCCGGCGCCAAGGTCGACCGGATCGCGGCCAGCCTGCATGGCTCGCTCGCCTATACCGGCATCGGCCATGGCTCCGATCGTGCCGTGGTGCTCGGCCTCGCCGGCCAGACGCCGCAGACGGTGGATCCCGACCTAGCAGACGGCATCGTCGCACGCATCGCCGCCGAGAAGCGGATTTCGCCGCCCGGCCATCCGTCCTACCGTTTCGACCCGGCAACGGATCTGGTGCTGGATCGCAAGACGCCGCTGCCGGGTCACGCTAACGGCATGGCCTTCTCTGCCCATGATGCCGGCGACCGGTTGCTGCTGAGGCGCGTCTATTATTCGATCGGCGGCGGCTTCGTAGTGTCCGAGGAAGAACTGCAGCGGATGAAAGCAAGGGGCTCGGCGACAACCGAAGGCAAGAAGGTTCCGTATCCGTTCAAGAACGCCGTCGAAATGCTGTCCATGGCAGCGAAAAGCGGGCTTTCCATTGCCGAGATGAAGCGCGTCAACGAGGAGACGCAGATGTCGCGCGGGGAGCTCGACGCCGGCCTCGATGGCATCTGGAGCGCCATGAAGGGGTGCATCGAGCGCGGCCTGTCGCAAGACGGCATCATGCCGGGCGGACTCAAGGTGCGCCGCCGTGCCCGGATGCTGCACGACAAGCTGCAGGAGCAATGGCAGCAGAACCGGCCCAACCCGCTGCTCGCCAACGACTGGCTGTCGATCTATGCGATGGCGGTCAATGAGGAGAACGCTGCCGGCGGCCGTGTCGTCACCGCGCCAACCAATGGGGCGGCCGGCACTCTGCCCGCAGTGCTGCGCTACTGGTTGCATTTCCATCCCGAAGCCGACCAGCCCAGCATCCGCGATTTCCTGCTGACGGCGGCGGCCGTCGGCGGCATCATCAAAACCAATGCTTCGATCTCGGGGGCGGAAGTCGGCTGCCAAGGCGAGGTCGGTTCGGCTTCGGCAATGGCTGCGGCGGGATTGTGCGCCGTCATGGGCGGCACGCCCGAGCAGGTCGAGAATGCTGCCGAGATCGCGCTGGAACATCATCTCGGCATGACCTGCGATCCGGTCGGCGGGCTGGTGCAGGTGCCGTGTATCGAGCGCAACGCGCTTGGTGCCGTCAAGGCGGTGACCGCCGCTTCGCTGGCCATCAAGGGCGACGGCGTTCATTTCGTGCCGCTCGATGCCGCGATCGAGACGATGCGCCAGACCGGCCTCGACATGAACGAAAAGTACAAGGAAACCAGCCTTGGCGGATTGGCAGTCAATGTCGTGGAGTGCTGAGCGCCAATCTGGCGGCCTGGACCACCACTGTGGAGAAGTCGATCAGGCCGTTGACGCGTTCGCGTGCTGGACTAAACCTTAAACGATGTCTCTCAATCTCATAAAGCTTTGCGTCGGCTGTGACAGCGTCGAGGATCTGGAAGAGTGGATTGCCTTCCGTCTCGACGAGCGGCGCCGCGCCGGCGAACCGGCCGAGCACTACCACACCACCCGCATGGTGCCGACGCGTAGCGCCGAGATTACCGGCGGCGGCTCGCTCTACTGGGTGATCAAGGGCAATGTCCAATGCCGCCAGCTGATCACCGAAATCCGGCCCTTCACCGATGACGAGGGCATCGGCCGTTGCCATCTGATCCTCGATCCCGAGGTCGTGCGCACTGACTGGCAACCGCGCCGTGCATTCCAGGGGTGGCGCTACCTGAAGCCGGCGGACGCGCCGGCCGATCTCGGCAAGGGCAAAGCCGGGCTGATCGAGATGCCGCCGAAGCTCAGGCGTGAGCTTGCCGATCTCGGCCTGCTCTGACGCCGAGAAACGCAACGCCAAGACCACCAGCCGAAGCGCTGTCCGCAGGTGCCATCATCACAGGTCCTCCAGGTCGCCTCATCTGGGCTTGCAAGCCGGGGAACAACGCCACATCTTGAATGTCATGAGCGACAAGAAGCAGCCCGTGCCTGCAAGGGCCAATCCTGCGCCGGTCGAGTCACAATCGAGCACCGGCGAGATCGACGCGTTTCTCCGTCAGGCAAGGACGCTCGCTGCATCCGCCACCGGTTCAGGCAGGCTGATCCTGTCCCTCGACGCGACGATGAGCCGCCAGCCGACCTGGGATCTCGCCTGTGCGCTGCAGGCCGAGATGTTCGACGCCGTCGGCAAGGCCGGGGCGCTCAAGGTTCAACTTGTCTATTTTCGCGGCCTTGGCGAGTGCCGCTCGTCCGCATTCGTCACCGATACCGAAGCTCTGAAACAGCTGATGACGCGCATCGACTGCCGCAGCGGCCATACCCAGATCGGCAAGGTGCTCGCCCATGCGCTGAAACAGACGGCGGCGGCCAAGGTCAACGCGCTGGTCTATATCGGCGACGCGATGGAAGAAAACATAGATGATCTGGCCGAAAAGGCCGGCAGCCTCGGTCTGCACGGCGTTCCTGTCTTCGTCTTTCAGGAGGGCCATGATGCCGCTGCGGAAAAGGCGTTCAAGGAAATTGCGCGGCTGTCGAAAGGGGCCTGGTTCCGGTTCGATCGGCGGGCTGCCGCGACGTTGGCCGGCCTGCTTTCGTCCGTCGCCGTGTTTGCGACCGGCGGGCTGAAGGCACTGGAGGCCCGGGGCAGGCCGGAGGACCGGGTGATGATCGAGCATATGCGGGGCGGCGGAAACTGATGGGCGCGATTATCGCTTTCGTAGCATTGCTTCTGGTGTTTCTCGGCATGCTCACCATCTTCCTGCGCGCCGATCCGGCGAAGCTTGCAGGCGGCATGAGGACGCTTGGACCTGTGCTGCTCGGGCTGGTCGGCGTCGCCGTGCTGCTGGTCGGGCGCGAGGGCATCGGCGGCTTGATCCTGTCGGCTGCGCTCGCCTGGTACGGCTCCATGCGCATGAATCGGCCGGCAGCCAAACTGGCGGCAGGCAAGCGTTCGACAGTTCGTACGGCGGCGCTTGAGATGGAACTCGATCACGATACCGGCGGCCTCGAAGGCCTTGTGCTGGCCGGGCGCCATGAAGGCAAGATGCTTGGCTCGATGGGGCTTGCCGAATTGCAGCAACTCTATCGCGAACTCTCCGGCGATCCGGAGAGCCGTCAATTGCTAGAGACGTATCTTGACGGCAGATTTCCCATCTGGCGCAAAGACGCTGATGCGAATGGTGGCGAAGGGCTGGGTGTTGCGCCAGGTTCTGGCGCCATGACTAAGGAGGAGGCCTACAAGATCCTTGGTCTTGAAGCGGGGGCTGCCGCGGCGGATGTCCGCAAGGCGCACCGCCGCCTGATGCAGCGCCTGCACCCCGATATCGGTGGCACGTCTTTCCTGGCGGCGCGGATCAATGAAGCCAAGGACGTCTTGCTCTCCAATCACAACTAGTCTCCTTCGACGCAGAACTTCGGGAAAGATATCGTTTCGCGCGCCGCTTACTGAGGGACGGCGTAGCACTCGATCTTCTTCTTTTTCAAAGCGTTGCAGGCTTTCCAGGCAGCCGTCTTCGAACCGAAACCACCGAACCGGGCGCGGTAATAGGTGACACCGTCCTTGTCGAAGGCGACGGTGAAACCGGAGGCATCGGTCAGAACGGAGGGCGCCTGCTTCGTCGCCTTGTCGAGGAAAGCCTTCGCTTCGGCCTGTTTTGGCGAAGAGGCGACCTGTATTGCCCAGCCGGATGGCACCGACGCCGTGCTGACCGGATCGACCTCTGCCGCCGGTTCGGCATAGGCTGCGGCGACCCGGGCTGTCGCCACGTCGTCCACCGTCGACACAGCCGTCGTCTTGACCCTCTTGGCCTGAACGACCGGAGCGGTCTCTTCAACGACGGGCGCATTTTCCTCGACAAGAGAGGCAACGGCATCGTCGTCCGGCTTACTGTCCGGTGTCGGCGCGTCATGCTTCGGTAGAAGCACCTTGGCCAAGGCTGAAATCGGATTGCCGCCGCCGGCCTTGGCAATCAGCACGCCGCCGCCGCGCGACGACGCCTGCGGCATGTAGGCATTGATCAACCCGGCCATCTGGCTGTCGCGGCTGCCGCCGGACCTGCCGCCCATGACCACCGCTACGATGCGCCGATCGCCATCCGAGACCGAGGAGACCAGATTGTAACCGGAGGCGCGGGTGTAACCGGTCTTGATGCCGTCGACGCCCTTGATGCGTCCGAGCAGACGATTGTGGCCGTTGATGCGCTGCCGCCCGTAAAGAAAGGAGCGCTGCGAGAAATAGCCGTAATATTGCGGGAAATGCTCTCTCAGGGCGATGCCGAGCATCGCCATGTCGCGCGCGGTCGTGAACTGGCCGGGATCAGGCAAGCCGTTGGCGTTGCGGAAAACGGTTCCCCTCATGCCCAGCGCCCGCGCCTTGGCGGTCATCATGCGGGCGAAATTGGCTTCATTGCCGCCAAGCATCTCGCCAAGCGCCGTTGCGGAATCGTTTGCCGATTTGGTCACCATCGACAGGATCGCGGTCTCGACCGTGACCGAGCCGCCCCGCTTGACGCCGAGCTTCGTCGGCGGTTCGGCAGCGGCATTGGCCGAGAACACGACCGGGGAATTCTTGCTGATCCTGCCCTTCGCCAACGCCTCGAACGTCAGATAGAGCGTCATCATCTTGGTAAGCGAAGCCGGATAGCGCCGGCCATCGGCATCCGACGAATAAAGCACCTTGCCGGTCTTGGCATCGATGACGATGGCCGCCGACTTGGCCGCCATGGATGAAGCCGCGTCCGCGACGACGAAGCTCATCGCCATGGCGAGGATCATGATCGTTTTGAAGGGGGACGCGGATTTAGAAACGAAGCCCGACAACGCCTTACGCACTGATAGTTCCTTTGAATTTCCGTTGCCTTGGAGGCGGCAAAGGGTCCTGCCTCACCTCCGGCCACGCTAACGCGGGCAGCGTTACCAATCCGTTTATGGTAACCGCCGCGTTCACCATTTTCTGTGGGATTGAGCTTCTCTTTATTCGAATCTTAGCGATTGCCGGCAGCTCACGATCCGCATTGCCGCGGGAATCTTGACTTTTGTGCACTGCACAATATATTTACACGCATTGCACAACGCGGCCCGGACAAGCCGCGTCTATCGTTCAAGGCAACCGTTCAAGGGAATGCGTGAAATGACCCAGACCTATGAAGATTTCAGCAAATACGGCAAGGAATTTGCGGACACCGGATTGAAGAGCTTCGCCTCGCTGTCCAAGGGTGCGCAGGCTATCGCCGCCGAGGCGGGCGAGTACACCAAGAAAAGCTTCGAAGCCGGTAGCGCCGCTGTTGAGAAGCTCTTTTCCGCCAAGTCGCTGGACAAGGCGATCGAGATCCAGTCCGACTATGCCAAGCAGTCCTATGAGAGCTTCGTCACCGAAGCCACCAAGCTTGGCGATCTCTATGCCGAACTCGCCAAGGAAGCCTACAAGCCGTTCGAATCGATCGTCGCCAAGGCGAAGTAAATTCGACGAACATTCCGAGCCGGCCCCTGGGCTTGCAAAGACAGACCCGGTCGCGAACGCGCGGCCGGGTTTTTTCATGCCAGCTCGAAATCGGGGGCCTGCGGTCTTCACGATTTGAAAAATCGGTCAAGTTTGGCCACCTAGCCATATTGTCAGCTAAACAGAAGGGCTTAAAATCGTCCATCGAACACCTACATGTCGAGCATGCATGAGGATTCGAAAGAGGCAGGACTACGTGATTACAGGTTTGACTGCCACGAGCTACGTGGTGCGAATGCAGAACGGCAGCAACGGCAATGAGGCCGGTCGCGGCACGGCCGTCATCACGCGCACAAAAACCAAGACCAAGAAGCCCAGTCTGTATCGGGTCCTCATTCTTAACGACGACTACACACCCATGGAATTCGTGGTCCACGTGCTGGAGCGCTTTTTCCAGAAGGACCGCGAAGCCGCCACACGCATAATGCTTCATGTTCACAATCATGGGGTGGGCGAGTGCGGGGTCTATACATTCGAGGTGGCCGAGACCAAAGTGGCTCAGGTCATGGATTTCGCCCGACAGAATCAGCATCCGCTGCAATGCGTGATGGAGAAGAAGTGAGGTAACATGCCGGCTTTCTCCCAAGGCCTGGAAAAGGCGCTTCACCAAGCGCTGACGCTCGCCAATGAGCGGCACCATGAATATGCAACCCTTGAACATTTGCTGCTCGCCCTGATCGACGACACCGAGGCGGCGGCCGTCATGCGTGCCTGCAACGTCGATCTCGACGAGTTGAAGCATACGGTCCTCACCTATATCGACACCGAGCTCGACAACCTCGTCACCGGCTACGATGAAGATTCCAAGCCGACTGCCGGTTTCCAGCGCGTCATCCAGCGCGCGGTGATCCATGTGCAGTCGTCAGGCCGCGAGGAGGTGTCCGGCGCCAACGTGCTCGTCGCCATCTTCGCTGAGCGCGAGAGCCACGCCGCTTACTTCCTGCAGGAACAGCAGATGACCCGCTACGACGCGGTCAACTACATCTCGCATGGCATCGCCAAGCGCCCCGGCGCTTCCGAGACGCGGACGCCGCGCGGCGCCGACGACGAGCAAGGCAGCCAGAGCGGGGCCGAGCCGCAAGAGGAAGGCGGCAAGAAGAAGCAGCAGCAGGACGCGCTGACTGCCTATTGCGTCAACCTGAACAACAAGGCCAAGGCCGGCAAGATCGATCCATTGATCGGTCGCGAGAGCGAGATCAACCGGACCATCCAGGTGCTGTGCCGCCGCTCCAAGAACAACCCGCTCTATGTCGGTGATCCCGGCGTCGGCAAGACGGCAATCGCCGAGGGCCTCGCCAAGCGCATCGTCGAGGGCGACGTTCCCGAAGTGCTGCACAATGCCACCATCTTCGCGCTCGACATGGGCACGCTACTGGCCGGCACCCGCTATCGCGGCGATTTCGAGGAGCGGCTGAAGCAGGTCGTCAAGGAGCTCGAGGATTATCCCGGCGCCGTGCTGTTCATTGATGAGATCCACACCGTGATCGGGGCAGGGGCCACCTCTGGCGGCGCCATGGATGCGTCGAACCTGTTGAAGCCGGCGCTGTCGTCCGGCGCGATCCGCTGCATCGGCTCGACCACCTACAAGGAGTTCCGTCAGTTCTTCGAGAAGGACCGCGCGCTGGTGCGGCGCTTCCAGAAGATCGACGTCAACGAGCCGACCGTCGAGGACGCCATCGAGATCATGAAGGGCCTCAAGCCCTATTTCGAGGAGTTCCACAAGGTCCGCTACACGAGCGAGGCGATCAAGGCTTCGGTCGAACTCTCGGCGCGTTACATCAACGACCGCAAGCTGCCGGACAAGGCGATCGACGTGATCGACGAGACCGGCGCCTCGCAAATGCTCGTGCCGGAAGCCAAGCGCAAGAAGACCATCGGCATCAAGGAGATCGAAGCGACGATCGCCACGATGGCGCGCATCCCGCCGAAGACAGTTTCCGCCGACGACGAGAAGGTGCTGCAAGGCCTCGACATCGAGTTGAAGCGCGTCGTTTACGGCCAGGACACCGCGATCACCGCGCTGACCTCGGCCATCAAGCTGGCGCGGGCCGGCCTGCGCGAACCGGAAAAGCCGATCGGCTCGTACCTGTTCTCGGGCCCGACCGGTGTCGGCAAGACGGAAGTGGCCAAGCAGCTCGCCGCCTCGCTCGGCGTGGAGCTGATCCGCTTCGACATGTCGGAATATATGGAACGCCACACCGTTTCACGGCTGATCGGCGCGCCTCCCGGCTATGTCGGCTTCGACCAGGGCGGCCTTCTGACCGACGGCGTCGACCAGCATCCGCATTGCGTGCTGTTGCTGGACGAAGTCGAGAAGGCGCATCCGGATCTGTTCAACATCCTGTTGCAGGTCATGGATCACGGCAAGCTGACCGACCACAACGGCAAGCAGATCGACTTCCGCAATGTCATCCTGATCATGACCACCAATGCGGGCGCGTCCGACGCGCAGCGCGCGGCCATCGGTTTCGGTTCGACCAAGCGCGAAGGCGACGATGTCGAGGCGATCAACCGGCTGTTCACGCCGGAGTTCCGCAACCGTCTCGATGCGATCATTCCGTTCGGCTCGCTGCCGGTGCCGGTCATCCATCAGGTGGTGCAGAAGTTCGTCATGCAGCTGGAAGCACAGCTTTCCGAGCGTGGCGTGACCTTCGACCTGTCGCAGGATGCAATCGCATGGCTGGCCGACAAGGGCTATGACGAGCGCATGGGCGCCCGGCCGCTTGGCCGTGTCATCCAGGAGCACATCAAGAAGCCGCTGGCCGACGAGGTGCTGTTCGGCAAGCTCAAGAAGGGCGGCACGGTGCGTGTCACCGTCGAGAAGAAGGAAACCGGCGAGACCGGCCTGAAGCTCGAATCGCTCGCCGATGAGGCGCCGGTGAAGCCGAAGAAGGAAGAGCCGGACGACGTGCCGAAGGCCAAGAAGGCCGTGGCGAAGAAGCCCGCCGCGAAAAAGGCGGTGGCGCAGAAGCCGGAGCCGAAAGGCAAGGACGGTGGCAAGCGCAGCCTTGTGCCGCAACTGCCGCGTAAGAACTGACGAATCCGCAAGTCAAAAAAGCCCCGGAAGCGGGGCTTTTTTTATGACATTTTCCGGTTAACCGCCCGGCGTCCGCCAGAGCGGTTGCGCCGGTTCAGCTTGCCAGCGCCATCCGTATCTTGCCGGCGTTTTCGGCCAGGACTTCAGGCTTTTCCATCTGTCCGCTGTGCGGCTTCAAGGGAATGCCGTCGAAGCGCGGAATGACATGGACATGGAGGTGGAAAACGGTCTGCCCCGAAGCTGGTTCGTTGAACTGCATAACCGTGACGCCATCGGCATCGAAGGCCTTCTTTACGGCCCGCGCAACTTTCTGGACGTGAGCGAAGAGCGGGCCAAGCGCCGCCGGATCCGCGTCAAGCAGGTTGCGCGACGGCGCTTTCGGCACCACCAGCGTGTGACCCTGTCCTTGCGGCATCACATCCATGAAGACGATGACCGCGTCATCCTCGTAGATGCGGTGCGAAGGGATTTCTCCGCGCAGGATTTTTGCGAAGATGTTGCTGCTGTCATAGGTTGCTTCGGCCATGGCGCGCGCTCCGGTTCTTGGCTCGCTGTCTCGTGTAGCGAAGCTATTCCGGGCGGGCAAGACGATCGGCCGGCATCGGCCATGCGGCCCGCGTGGCTGAGCGAGTGGGTCTCGCTACTCTACTCCGCCATGTCCTTGCGGAACGGGGTGTGCTCTTCCAGATATTCGCTCATCCGCTCGACTTCGCGCCGCTCGCGCTGGAGGTAGTCGGCCACTGCATTGCGCAGACCTGGATGGGCGATGTAGTGCGCCGAATGCATCGTCACGGGCCGGTAGCCGCGCGTCAGCTTGTGCTCGCCCTGCGCACCGGCTTCAACCACCTTCAGCTTGCGCGAGATGGCGAAATCGATCGCCTGATGGTAGCAGACCTCGAAATGCAGGAACGGGTGGTCCTCGATGCAGCCCCAATTGCGGCCGTAGAGCGCGTCTGAACCGATGAAGTTGATGGCACCTGCAATGTAGCGCCCGTTGCGTTTGGCCATGACCAGCAGGATGTCGTCGGCCATGCGTTCGCCGATCAGCGAGAAGAAATCGCGGTTGAGGTAGGGCCGGCCCCATTTCCTGCTGCCGGTATCCATGTAGAACGCGAAAAAGTCGTCCCAGGCCTTTTCGGTCAGATCCTTGCCGGTCAGCCAGTCGATCGAGATGCCGTCGGCGAGGGCCTCGCGCCGCTCTTTCTTCATTGCCTTGCGCTTGCGCGAGGCTAACGTTGCGAGAAAATCGTCGTAGCTCGAGAAGCCTTCGTTGAAGAAGTGAAACTGCTGGTCGGTGCGATGAAGGAAGCCGGCCGCCGCCAATATCTGGACGTCGTCCTCGGGCGCGAAAGTAACATGCGCGGAAGACACGCCGAGCTTATCCGTCACCGCCTTCAGGCCGGCCGCAAGACCGGCCTTGACGGTGGGGCTGTCCTCGCCCCTGCCGACCAGCAGGCGAGGGCCGGTGACGGGTGTGAACGGCACCGCGCATTGCAGCTTCGGATAGTAGCGCCCGCCGGCGCGTTCGAACGCGTCCGACCAGCCATGGTCGAAGACATATTCGCCCTGGCTGTGCGACTTCAGATAGCAGGGGACCGCCCCGAGCAGCTTGCCTCGCGCGGTTTCCAGCCTGAGGTGATGGCCCTGCCAGCCGGTGCGCCGAACAGCGCAGCCGGAATCTTCCAGCGCGCTCAAAAAAGCGAATGAAACAAGCGGGTTGTAGCCGTATTCTGCATCGCCGCGTGTGGTGCCGCCGAGGCTGTCCCATTCAGCGCTGGTAAAGGCGCCGATGCCCGCGGCGATGCGGATCGACAGCTCCGCATTCTCCGTTTGTCTTTCGCGGTCGTCCCCTTGATCCATGAGGCTTACTTAAGCTCGCTGCGGACCCATACAAGCCCGCTCAGGCGAGCCGTACCAGATCGGGCTCGAATCCTTCGAACGTCATCTGGTCGGCATATTTGAAGGTCAGGTCGACGGCAGGCTGGTCGTGCACGGTCCAGGTGATCACCGGCATGCCGAGTCTCTCTCGCACGAAGGAGACGAACCGGTTCGGCAGGTCGCCGGCAGCGTAGGAGGTGAAGGCGATGTCATGCGCCAGCATGGCGAAATGCGCCTCGATCAAGTGGTTGTCGTTGCCGTAGGCGGTCAACCCGCCGGGTATGCCGGGTGCATATTTCGGGAACTCGCGGATCAGCCAATGGTCGAACGACATGATCGCGGTCTTGCCCTTGTAATGCTTGAGCATCTTGCCGACGCTTTCGACCAGGCCTTCGTCGTGCCCGGCAGCACCTTTCAGTTCGACAACCATCGGTACACGGCCGTCGACCAGATCAAGCGCCTGCTGCAGCGTTGGCAAATGGTCGGCGGTGCCGCCGACCTTCAGCGCCGTGATCTCGGCAGCCGTACGCTGCCAGACGAAGCCGTCCTCGCCGGTCAGCCGCCGCAGATCGCCATCGTGGATGATGACGGGGACGCCGTCGGATGATAGGTGCACATCGCATTCGATCGCGTAGCCGCGCTCGGCCGCCGCAGCGAAGGCGGAAAGGGTGTTCTCCCAGCGCGTCTTGTTCATGTCGTGGAGGCCGCGATGGGCGACGGGCCGGGCGGTCAGCCAGGAAAGATCGGTCATGGTTGCAGTCCCGGTCATTCGACTTCGAAGATCGCTTCGATTTCCACTGCGGCATTAAGCGGCAGGGAGGCGGTGCCGACGGCGGAGCGAGCGTGCTTGCCACGATCGCCGAGCACGGCGGCGAGAAAATCCGAGGCGCCGTTGGCAACCAGATGCTGTTCGACAAAATCCGGTGCCGAGGCGACGAAGACGGTGATCTTCACCAAGCGACGGATTTTCTCGAGATCGCCAAGTGCCGCCTGAGCCTGGGCCAATATGTTGATCGCACAGTATTTTGCGGCTTCCTTGCCGGTCGCGGTGTCGACATCGCGGCCAAGCAGTCCGCTCGCCTGGAGCTTGCCCTCCTTGAGCGGCAACTGCCCGGCGGTGAACAGCAGATTGCCGGTCCGGCAATAGGGCACGTAATTGGCGGCGGGCGCGGCGGCGGCCGGCAGCGTCACGCCGAGATCGCTTAGCCGCTTTTCGATTGTTTCGCTCATGCTATTTCCCTATTGCTTGAAGGTGCCGCGCAGGCCGGGCCGAAATTGCTATTTTTGCCTCGCTTCCGCCACGACTTTTTTTAAGCTGGACCATCTTTCCATGCGGCCTGCCATTAGCCGCGATGATCGGAGCACCCCATGCGCACAACGCGCCTCGCATTCAACGCCGTTCTCTTGACAGCGGCTTCCTGGGCGGCTCCCGCTTTTGCGGTGCCTGCGCTGCAGGCGCATCGTGCTGTTTACGACATTTCACTCGACAAGGCTTCAGACCGTTCCGGTATTACCGGCATCACCGGCCGCATGGTCTACGAGTTCAACGGCTCGCCTTGCGAGGGCTATACAGTAAAGTTCCGTTTGGTGACCCAGATCGTAACCAGCGACAACACCAGGCTGACCGACCAGCAGATGACCACCTTCGAGGATGCCGAGGGCAAGACCTTCTCCTTCGTGAACAAATCCTTTGTCGACCAGAACCTCGACAAGGAGGTCAAGGGTACCGCAACGAAGGAAGCCAACGGTCTCAAGGTCGATATCGACAAGCCCGAGAAGAACAGCCTGGAACTCGCGCCGACCCAGTTCCCGACCCAGCAAATGGTCGAAATGATCGGCAAGGCGGAAAAGGGCGAGCGTTTCTACGAAACCAACCTGTTCGACGGCTCTGAGGATGCCAACAAGGTGGTGACCACCACCGTCGTCGTCGGCAAGCAAGCCGATGCCGACAATGCCGATCCGGAAGCGCCGGCGCTGGCCAAGCTCGCCACCGACAAATACTGGCCGGTCGACATCGCCTATTTCGATGATGCCGACAAAGGCGGCGAGGAGGTGCCGGAATACCGGATCAGCTTCAAGCTGCACAAGAACGGCATCACGCGCGATCTCGTCATGGACTATGGCGAGTTCTCAATGACCGGCAAATTGGTCAATCTGTCGCTGTTCGATCAGCCAAAGACCTGCCCGTCTAAATAAGCTCGAGTGAACGGCAAGCCGCCGGCCGCTATCCGGGATGGTAGCGCTTAATCTTGCGGGGCAAGTCGCATCGACTTGAGCATGCCGCAATTGCCTATCAACGTCTTATGACGGTATGCGCCGCGGGGGAGCAGGTTGAGCAGGATCGACGTTTTTGTGGCGCCGCGGCCCAATGCGACGCTGATCAACGCTATGACATTCGTCAACCGGATTGTCATGCTGCACGGCGTTCCGGGGTTTCGCGACCTGTTGCCATTCAACCGTCTGGCCGGTTTGCGCGGCGTCGCCAATGTCCGCCACATCGATTTTCCGGAGAATGACCGGCAAAGGCTGAAGGCTTGTTGCGGCGCGGGCAAGGCGACGTTCATCACGCCCAACCATCCCGAATTCTTTACCGACTGGATGATCGACAAGGAGGTCGTCTCGCGGGTAAGCCCGCTGGCGGCATCCTGGGCCACGCACGGCGTCGTCAACGGGCTTGGCCGGCTGATGCAGAAATTCTGGTTGGCCAACAATCTGATCGCGCAAATCCCGGGCAACAGCGCGGCCGCCAAGGAACATTCGGTGGCCTGGGCGCTGAAGGGGCACGGCGTGCTCCTGCATCCCGAAGGCGGTGTCGGCTGGCATGCCAACATCATTGCCCCGCTGCTGCCGGGCGCGGTCGAAATGGGGTTCGAGGCGCTGAAGCGCGGCCGCCTGACGGATCCGGACTTCAAGGTTTGGATCGCGCCCGTGATCTGGAAGCTTGCTTTCACGGGGAATGTCGAGGCAGCGCTGGCAAAGGAATGCGCCTATGTCGAGCACAGCCTGAAGATCGAACGCCGTGCCGCCGATTCGCTGCCGGAGCGCATCCATCATATCTATGCGACCTTGCTGTCGCGCGATGAGGCTGCATATGGCCTGCGGTCCGATGAGCGGGCTTCGTACGACGCACGTCAAAAGGACCTGCTGACCGAACTCGGCCGTCGCCTTGCCGAACTTGTCTCGGTCGACGCCGGCACGCTCGACACTGCCGAGCTTTTGCGCCGGTCGCGGCGCTGGCTGCGGGAGAACATGGACGGCACCGAAAACCAGAAGCAGGTCCGAACGCTGGCAGATACGATCCAGCGCCTGCAGCGTGTCGGGCCGTGGGCTTCAGCCAATCCGCGCATCACGCAGGAGGAGATCGCCGAACATTTGAAGCGGATCCGCAACGACTATTGCAAGGGTACGCTGCGCGATACGATCAACCGTTTCGTGCCGCAGCCGGCAGGCCCACGCCGCGCCTATGTCCGGGTACCGGAGCCGCTAGGCTTGCACGCCTATCAAGGCTCCGTCGAGGAGGCACTCGCCGAACTGCACGACCGGATGCAGGAGACCGTCACCAGGACGATGACGCAACTCGAGGCCGGCGGCGGCTTCATTTTCTATGCCAATCCCTTCTATCATCGTTAGCGGCGTGTTGGTCGGCGCAAGATGAAGGAGTGCGGCAAATCTCATGGCGGTCTATGTCGATGCGGCGATCTGGAAATGGATCGGCCACCGCTGGTGCCATCTGCTGGCAGACGACACCGACGAGCTGCATCGCTTTGCCGGGCAGCTCGGCATCAAGCGCGCGTCCTACCAAGGACCGCCGAAGACATCGGCACCGCATTATGACATAACCGGGTTCGAGCGCGACCGCGCAGTGCGGTTAGGCGCCATCGAATGCAGCCGCGAGGAGATCGTCGCCGTTTTCCGGCGTGTGCGGGTGCCGAAGGGGAAGATGCGGCGATGACACCGGTGCGCTGATCGCCGCACGCTGAACCACAAGACGCCACAACGCTTGCGTTTGTCGCGCTTCCCCTCTATATGCGCGCTCATTCCACACACGGACTTTGGTGTCTGCCCGGGAGAAATCCGGCTGAAACCTCCGGTGGCGTTCGAGGACAAAGTCCAAAAATGCCTGTGTCCGTGGAGGCTAACCGGAAAGGAAATAAGAATGGCTCTGCCTGATTTCAGCATGCGCCAGCTATTGGAAGCTGGCATTCACTTCGGCCACCAGACCCACCGCTGGAACCCGAAAATGGCGCCCTATATCTACGGCGCCCGCAACAACATACACATCATCGACCTCTCGCAGACGGTGCCTTTGCTGCACCAGGCGCTGAAGCAGGTTTCCGACACTGTTGCCAAGGGCGGCCGCGTGCTGTTCGTCGGCACCAAGCGCCAGGCCTCCGACATCGTCGCCGATGCCGCGCAGCGCTCGGCCCAGTACTATGTCAACTCGCGCTGGCTCGGCGGCATGCTGACCAACTGGAAGACGATCTCGAATTCCATCCAGCGCCTGCGCAAGCTCGACGAAATGCTGGCCGGCGAGGCTCAGGGCCTGACCAAGAAGGAGCGCCTCAACCTCGACCGCGAGCGTGAGAAGCTCGACAAGGCGCTGGGCGGCATCAAGGATATGGGTTCGACGCCCGATTTGATGTTCGTGATCGACACCAACAAGGAAGCGATCGCCATTCTCGAGGCCAAGCGTCTCGGCATCCCGGTCGTTGCCATCATCGATTCCAACTGCGACCCGGACAAGATCGACTTCCCGATCCCCGGCAATGACGACGCGGCCCGCGCCATCCAGCTGTATTGCGATTTGATCGCCAAGGCAGCTATCGACGGCATCGCCCGTCAGCAGGGCGCGCTCGGTGTCGATATCGGCGCATCGGTCGAGGCTCCGGTCGAACCGGCGCTCGATCAGACCCCGGCCGCCGAGAGCCCGGCAGCCCAGACCCCGGAAGCATAGTAGCGAAGGCCGGCTGCGGCCTTCATCTTTCCAATATGTTGGCGCGGTAAGCGCTACCGGCACCAGGCGCATCATCGAAAATCGATGGTGCGTCAGTGCATTTAGACAAAGAGGCGACAATGAGCATTTCGGCTGCACAGGTCAAAGAACTCCGCGACTTGACCGGCGCGGGCATGATGGATTGCAAGGCGGCGTTGAACGAGACCAACGGCAATATTGAAGAAGCCATCGACTGGCTGCGCAAGAAGGGCATTTCCAAGGCCGACAAGAAGGCTGGCCGTACCGCTGCCGAAGGCCTGATCGGCGTAGATTCCGGCGTCCGCGAGGCAGCGATTGTCGAGGTCAATTCCGAGACGGACTTCGTTGCCCGCAATGCTGCGTTCCAGGAGATCGTCGCCAATGTCGCGAAGGTCGCGCTTGCCTATGGCGGCAAGACCGAGGCCGTTGCCGCCGCTCCCTATCCGGGCTCGGGCAAGTCGGTCGCCGAGACCATCAAGGACGCTGTCGGCACCATCGGCGAGAATCTGGGCTTCCGCCGCTCGGCCAAGCTCACCGTCGAGCACGGCGCTGTCGCAACCTACGTTCACAATGCAGTCGCCGACGGCCTTGGCAAGCTCGGCGTGCTAGTGGCCATCGAGACGACAGGCAACGCGCATGCCGCCAACGCCTTCGCCCGTCAGGTTGCCATGCATGTCGCTGCCACCAATCCGATGGCCCTGACCACCGAAGAGCTCGATCCGGCCGCAGTGGAACGCGAGAAGGCGATCTTCGCCGACCAGGCGCGCCAGTCCGGCAAGCCGGAAGCGATCATCGAGAAGATGGTCGAAGGCCGTTTGCGCAAGTTCTATGAAGAGGTCGTGCTGCTCAAGCAGGCTTTCGTGCTCAATCCCGACATTACCGTCGAGAAGGCGCTGAAGGATGCCGAAAGCGAAATCGGGGCGCCAGCCAAAATCGCTGCCTATCTGCGCTTCGCGCTCGGTGAGGGCATCGAGAAGGAAGAGACCGATTTCGCGGCGGAAGTCGCGGCAGCGGTCAAGAAGTAACTATTCGTTTGAAAGGCTTTTTCGGCCGGGTATCCGCGAGGATGCCCGGCCGATTTCTTGCGCGGTGTCGATGAAGGCGCGGAGCTTCGGGGCCATCGCGGCGCGGCGCGGGAAATAGAGGAACAGTCCCGGTTCCTCGATCGATGCCTCGCCAAGGACTTCGACCAGCCGGCCTGCCTCGATGTCGGGCTTGACAAGCGGCTCGAACAGATAGGCGAGGCCGATGCCGGCAAGCGCCATTTCCCTTGCCGACAGCGGATCGCTGACGACCACGCTGCCGCGTGTCTCGACGCTGATATCCTTGCCCTGATCGGACAGATCCCAGCGATAGAGCGCACGTGATCGCAACAGCCGATAGCCGATGCAGTTGTGCGCGGCGAGATCGGCCAACGCCCATGGCCGCCCGCGCCGGCCGACATAGGCCGGCGAGGCAACGATGATGCTGCGGAAAGGCCCTGTCAGTCGCACCGTCACCATATCCTCGGCGATCATCTCGCCCAGCCGGATGCCGGCGTCGAAACCCTCGCCGACGATATCGCTCAGACGTTCGTCGGTGACGATCTCCACCGTCACGTCAGGGTAACGTTCCGCCATCGCCGTCAGGATGGGCATCAGCGCCAGAGGCAGCGCCAAACGCGGCGCGTTGATCCTGAGCAGTCCGCTTGCCCGGCCTTTGACAGAGCGGATACGTTCGATCCGGTCGGCAATGTCTTCCAGCGCCGGCTCCGCCGCAGCGACAAGCGCGGTGCCAGCCTCGGTCAGCGAGACGCTGCGCGTGGTGCGGGCAAACAACGGCTGGCCGATTCGCTCCTCTACCAGCCGAACCGCATGGCTGACCGCTGACGGGCTCATGCCGAGCTCGGCGGCTGCCGGCGCGAAGCCGCCACGCCGCGCGACGGCAACGATTACAGGTAGGTGGCTAAGCAGATCGCGGTCCATTCATGCATGATATCGCATAGTCCATTCGGATAATGCAATCTTATCGGCGGAGAAAGGAGGGCGCATCTTTGGCTGCATCACACGGCAATCGCCGAGCAGCCAAGGAGACGTCTGATGACCGACCTCGATTCCGAACGAACCCGTAATCTCGAGACCGTGCGTAAATTCTTTGATCTGATGCACCGCAAGGACATTGAGGCATGGGGCGACCTTTGGGCTGAAGATGGCCGTATACTTGTCTTCTACCCGCCGGCAGGATTTGGAAACAGCATCGATGGTAAAGCCGCGATCCTGGCGGCCTTCCGAGGCCTCTTCGGTAATTTCGAATCCTTCGATTCGCAGCTGACAGCCATCTGTCCGGCAGCGGATTCGGACGCGATCGTCGTTGAGTACAAGAACCGCGCGGTGCTGATCGGCGGCACTGAATACACCAACAGCAATATCGCAATTTTCCACTTCAAGAGCGGTCTGATCAGCGCCTACCACGATTATTTCGATCCGCGCCGCTTCCAGGTGGTGGTCGATGCGCTGGCCAAGGCCTGACTGCGTATCCCAGGCAAGACCTCAATCCCGCTTTTCAAACTTCAGGAGAAAATCCATGACCATGTCCTACTACACGCTCGGCAACAGCGGGCTGCGTGTCACCCGCCTGGCGCTCGGCACCATGACGTTCGGCACGGAATGGGGCTGGGGCGCGGAGAAGGAAACCGCGCGCGCCTTGGTTGATGCCTATGTCGAAGCCGGTGGCAATTTCTTCGATACCGCCGATCTCTATACCGGTGGCACGGCCGAAACCTGGCTCGGCGAATTCATCGCCGAGCGTGGGCTGCGCGACAAGGCGGTGATCAGTACCAAATTCACCTACAACGCCGAACCGGGCAACCCGAACGCCGGGGGCAACGGCCGCAAGAACATCCTGCGGGCGATAGACGGTTCGCTGAAGCGGCTCGGCACCGACCACATCGACCTCTACATCCTCCATACCTGGGACAGGCTGACGCCGCCGGAGGAGGTGATGCGGACGCTGGACGATCTGGTGCGCGCCGGAAAGATACGGCATGTCGGTCTGTCCGACGTGCCGGCCTGGTACGCAAGCCGGGCGCAGGCCGTCGCCGAGCATCGCGGCTATGAACCGGTTTCGGCGCTTCAGCTCGAATATTCGCTGGCCGAGCGCAATATCGAGCACGAGTTCGTGCCGTTCGGCACGCGCTATGGCGCCGGAATCATGGTCTGGAGTCCATTGGCCAGCGGCCTGCTCAGCGGAAAATACCGTTTCGATACAATCGTCGAGGACGGTGGCCGGCTGGAGACAATGCGTGGTTCGACCAATCCCGGTTTCCAGAAATTCACCGATCGCAACTGGCAAATCGTCGCCGAACTGGAGAGGGTTGCCGGCCAGCTCGGCCGCAGCATGGCCCAGGTCGCCCTGAACTGGACGGCAAACAGGCCAGGCATTGCGTCCGTCATCGTTGGCGCCACCAGGCTTGACCAGCTCAAGGACAATCTCGGCGCGCTTGATTTCGACATTCCCGAAGATCTTCGGGCACGGCTCGATGCGGTGAGCCGGCCGGTCACGCCCTTTCCGTATTCGTTCTTCGGTCCTGAAATACAAGGCGGCCTGACCGGTGGGCAGGCGGTTGGCGGTAAGCCGGCAAGCTATCTGCCGGATCTGCTCATGCGAGGCACTTTTGCCGGCGTGAGCTGACGGCTATCCCGGTCCACGATCTCAACTTTCCGGCTCGGGCGCCGCTTTAAATCGCGGCGCCATTCGTGTATCGGAACGCCCAGTGTTTCGGGGCGCACCGAAACGCGTCACACGCACGATGACGAGGACCAGATGACGGTGAAGCCCCTCTACCGACGTGTCTTGCTGAAAGCGTCGGGCGAAGCGTTGATGGGCGAGCAGCATTTCGGCATCGACGTATCGGTGGTCGACCGCATCGCCGCCGACATCGCGGAGGCCCGCGCATTGGGCATCGAAGTCGGTGTCGTCATAGGCGGCGGCAACATCTTCCGTGGCGTCGCGGTTGCGTCAAAAGGCGGAGACCGCGTCACCGGCGACCATATGGGCATGCTTGCCACGGTTATCAATTCGCTGGCGCTGCGCACCTCGCTCAACAAGATCGGCGTCGACGCCGTGGTGCTGTCGGCGATCGCCATGCCCGAGCTTTGCGAAAGTTTTTCGCAGCGTCAGGCGACCGCCTACATGAACCAGGGCAAGGTCGTCATCTTCGCCGGCGGCACCGGCAATCCGTTCTTCACCACCGATTCGGCTGCAGCCCTTCGCGCCGCCGAGATCGGCGCCGATGCTCTGTTCAAGGGCACCCAGGTCGATGGTGTCTATTCGGCTGATCCCAAGAAGGACCCGCATGCGACACGTTTCGAGCGGATCAGCCATGACGAAGTCATCAAACGCGGGCTTTCGATCATGGATACGGCGGCGATTGCACTTGCGCGCGAAAACAACATTCCGATAATCGTCTATTCGATCCACGAGAAGGGTGGCTTCGGCGATATCCTGAGGGGCGGCGGCCGTTGCACGGTTGTCGCAGACGATTGACCGGACCATGAACCCGAAAGGGACCGGTTGCGGATGAGGCTCGAACAGGGCCTAAGCAGTGAACCCGGGTTAACGGGTCGAGGAGACGATGATGAGTGGCGAGTACGACGATCTCAAACGGCGCATGGACGGGGCGATCGCCGCGTTCAAGCATGATCTGGCTTCGCTGCGCACCGGCCGCGCGTCGAGCAACCTGCTCGATGCCGTCCAGGTGCAGGCCTATGGCACCACCATGCCGATCAACCAGGTGGCAACAGTGTCGGTGCCGGAACCGCGCATGATTTCGGTTTCGGTCTGGGACAAGTCGATGGTCAGCGCAGTCGACCGCGCCATCCGTGAAGCCAATCTCGGCTTCAATCCTATCGTCGACGGTACCAATCTCAGGATTCCGCTGCCCGAGCTCAACGAACAGCGCCGCAAGGAGCTGGTCAAGATCTCGCACGGTTATGCCGAGAATGCCCGCGTCGCCGCACGCCACGTTCGCCGGGACGGCATGGACTTTCTGAAAAAGGCGGAAAAGGACGGCGACATCAGTGAGGACGACCATCGCAAACGGGCCGACCAGGTTCAGAAACTGACCGACGAGACAATCAGCACCATCGACCACCTGCTTTCCGACAAGGAAGCGGAAATCATGCAGGTCTAGGGTCTGGCCACGCCTGGCCCGGAAGCGAGAATATGGCAACGCCCGCGCATGTCGCGATCATCATGGACGGAAACGGACGCTGGGCCAAGGCGCGCGGCTTACCGCGGCTGGCCGGTCACCGCGCCGGCGTCGAGGCGCTGCGCAAGACAGTGCGCGCCGCCCCCGGCCTCGGCATCTCCTTCCTGACCGTCTACGCTTTTTCGTCGGAAAACTGGTCACGGCCGAAATCCGAAGTCAGCGACCTCATGGGCCTGCTGAAGCTTTTCATCCGACGTGACCTCGCCGAGCTGCACCAGAGTGGGGTGCGGATCAGGGTCATCGGTGACAGGGCAGGGCTGCAGCCCGACATAAGGGGGCTGCTCGAGGAAGCCGAAACGCTCACTCTCAGCAACGAGGCGCTGACACTGGTCATTGCTTTCAATTACGGCGGGCGCGACGAGATCGTGCGCACCGCGCGCAAGCTCGCAGCGGCGGTGGCGCGCGGTGAGATCGAGAGCGAGGCGATCACGGCCGATTCCTTTGCCAGCTCGCTCGATACAGAGGGCATTCCGGACCCGGAACTGGTCATCCGCACCAGCGGCGAGCTTCGGCTGTCCAACTTCCTGTTATGGCAGGCCGCCTATAGCGAACTCGTTTTCCTGCCTTGCTACTGGCCCGACTTCAGTCGCGAGCACCTGTCCGATGCACTGCGCGATTTCGCCGGCCGCGAGCGCCGCTTCGGCGGACTTGCCGCCCAAGATGTCGCCTCAGGCTGAGGAATGAGCAACCTCCAACTCCGGGTCATTTCGGCCGCCGTGCTTGCCATCGTCACGCTTGCCCTGACCTGGCTCGGCGGACTGTCCTTCCGGTTGCTTTGCGCCGCCATGGCGGCGGTGATCTTCTACGAGTGGACGCGGATGAGCCGCCCCGTTGCCCCGGCAGGTGCTGGTGCTACGGCAGGTCTCGGCTTTCTGCCCGAGGCGCTGATCGTGGTCTTTATTGGTGCCCTCGTCGCCGGCCTGCCTGCGTCTTTGCTGCTGCCGCTCGTCGCGGCTCTGGTTGCTGTCACTGCCGTCGCTTCTTCCATGCGGAGGGCAGGACCGTGGGAAGCATCCGGCCTTGCCTATGCGGCCGTGTCCGGCTTGTCGCTGGCCTTCTTGCGTGACGGCGACCATTCAGGGCTGCTGGCCATTCTGTTCCTATTCGCCGTGGTTTGGGCGACCGATATCTTTGCCTATTTCGTCGGCCGCTCCATCGGTGGTCCAAGGCTGGCGCCGTCGATCTCGCCGGGCAAGACGCGGAGCGGGGCGCTCGGTGGGGTGGTCGGCGGCGTAGTGGCTGGGCTGCTTCTGGCCGCCGTAGCCGGAACGGGCAACCTCGTCGTGCTTGGCGTGGTCGCACTGGTGCTTTCGATTGTCGCGCAGGCCGGCGACCTGTTCGAATCATGGGTCAAGCGACGCCACGGCCGTAAAGATTCCGGCACGCTGATACCCGGCCATGGCGGCATCATGGATCGGGTAGATGGGCTTGTCGCGGCGGCTTTCGCCCTATACGTCATCGGCTGGATTTCCGCGACCGCCGACCATCCGGCACAGGGGCTGTTTCCGGTTTGAACGGCATCGTCGGTGGGCCGGCGCGGGGCTGCGTCATGGATTCGCCTGGATTGATGTCACAGTCGCGGCGTGATCTGTGCCGTGGATGAATTTGAGGGCATGAATTGAACGAGATTTTTCACGCGATTTTCAGCACAGACGGCTTTGTCCTCGGCACGCTGGTGCCTTTCCTGTTCGTGCTGACCGTGGTCGTTTTTGTCCACGAAATGGGCCATTACCTCGTCGGGCGTTGGTGCGGTATCGGCGCAAAAGCCTTTTCGATCGGTTTCGGCCCAGAGATCATCGGCTTCAACGATAGCCGCGGCACGCGCTGGAAGCTTTGCGCCATACCGCTCGGCGGCTACGTCAAGTTCGTCGGCGACATGAACGCGACGTCGAGCCAGCCCAGCTCGGAGGAGATCGAGGCGCTGAGCGACGAAGAACGCAAGGTTGCCTTCCACACGCAGCCGATCTGGAAGCGCGCGGCGACCGTCGTGGCGGGGCCGCTGTTCAACTTCCTGCTGACGATCGCCGTCTTTGCCGTGCTGTTTTCCGTCCATGGCCGGCCCGTGCTGGAGCCGATGGTGGCTGAGGTCACCGTCGGCAGTCCGGCCGCCGCGGCCGGCATCATGCCTGGCGACCGATTCGTCAGCGTCGACGGCAGCAAGGTCGAGACCTTTGCCGACGTCCAGCGTCTGGTCTCTGGCCGCGCCGGCGACAGCATCACCTTCGTCATGCTACGCGCCGGCAAGGAAATCACCGTCACGGCGACGCCGCGCTTGATGGAACAACAAGACGCACTGGGCAACAAGGTCCAGGTGGCCGTGATCGGCGTCGTCAACAACAAGGAACTCGGCCAGCCACGGCTGATCACCTATAGTCCGGCCGGGGCGGTCGGGGCAGCGGTCCAGGAAACCGGACACGTCATCCAGCGTACCGGCCAGTTCCTGCAACGTTTCGTTGTCGGTCGCGAGGACAAGTGCCAGCTGGGCGGCCCCATCAAGATCGCCAAGATGTCGGGTCAGGCGGCAAAGCTCGGCTTTGAATGGCTCGTGCAGCTTGTTGCATTCCTGTCAGTCGGGATAGGGATTCTCAACCTTTTGCCGATTCCCCCCCTCGACGGAGGGCATCTTCTGTTCTACGGCGTGGAGGCTGTCATCCGGCGGCCGGTGTCCGAACGCATGATGGAAATGGCTTACCGAAGCGGCCTCATATTGGTGCTCGGGTTCATGGGCTTTGTTTTCTGGAACGATCTGTTTGGGTGCTGAAATCATGAAGGAATTTGGCTTCGGCACGAGCAATGTTGAGACGCCGTTTACCATGCGTGGGGATATGCGTGACGCGAAAGCCACGCCGCAGGGTTAAGTAAATACAAATTAACCAGAAGCCTTGCGTGTAGGGAAAATCCGGTTAATACGGTAGGGGAAATTACCGCACGTCCGGTTTTCTCGCCGTGGGGACTTCGAGAAAAGGTACAAAAGCCCGATGAAGGCAGCATCCAAGTTTCTGAGCGCCGCGTCCGCGGTGGCTATGTCCGCCGCTCTGGTTGTACCAGGCGCGCTCGCAGTGCAGTTCGTTGCCACATCGGCCGCCGAGGCGGCTGTCGTCTCCAGAGTCGAAGTCACCGGCAATCAGCGTGTCGACGCGGACACCATCCGCAATTACGTGACGATCAAGCCCGGCAAGGCGTTTTCCAGTTCGGATATCGACGATGCGGTCAAGGCGCTGTTTGGCACCGGGCTGTTTTCGGATGTGCAGATCAACCAGGTCGGATCGACGCTGGTCATCAAGGTGTCCGAATACCAGGTCGTCAACCAGGTGCTGTTCCAGGGCAACAAGAAGCTCAAGGACAACGCGCTTGAGGCCGCGGTGCAATTGAAGCCGCGCGGCACCTTCTCGCAACAGCAGCTCGATGCCGATGTCGAGGCGGTCAAGGCCGCATACCGGCGTATCGGCCGCGACGATGCCGCCGTGACCACCCAGATCATGGATCTCGGCGACAACCGGGTAAACGTGGTCTTCAACATCAACGAAGGCGGCCGCACCCAGATCGCAGCGATCAATTTCGTCGGCAACAGCGCCTATTCGAGCCGCCGTCTGTCGGACATCATCTCCACCAAGCGTTCGTCCTTCCTGTCGTTCGTGCTGCGCGACGATGTTTATGACGAGGACAAGCTGCGCGCCGACCAGGAGCTGCTGCGCCGCTTCTATTATAATCACGGCTATGCCGACTTCCAGGTCGTCTCGGCTGTCGGCGAACTCGACGACACCACCAACAAATACACCGTCACCATCACGGTACAGGAGGGCGAGCGTTATACGTTCGGGGATGTCAGCGTCGAAAGCACGATCCCCGAGGTCGACGCCAAGTCGCTCGAATCGGTGGTCGAGACCCACAAGGGCGATGTCTACAACGCCAAGAACGTCGAGGACACGATCATCGCCTTGACCGAAAAGGTCGCTGGATCCGGCTATGCCTTCGCCCAGGTGACGCCGCGCGGCGACCGCAACTTCGAAAACCACACGATCTCGGTGGTCTATACGGTCGATCAGGGCACCAAGGCCTATATCGAGCGCATCGAGATTCGCGGCAACGATCGGACGCGCGACTACGTCATTCGCCGCGAGTTCGATGTCAGCGAAGGCGACGCTTTCAATCAGGTCCTCATCCAGCGCGCGAAGAGGCGGCTGGAAGCGCTCGATTATTTTGAAAAAGTCGAAATTTCCACCGTTCCGGGTTCTGAGCCGGATCAGGTTGTGCTGGTGGTGGATGTGGTCGAGAAATCGACCGGTGAGTTCACCGTCGGCGCCGGTTATTCGAGCGGCGGTGAAACGTCAGGTCCGTCCGTCGAAGGTTCCGTCAGTGAGCGCAACTTCCTCGGTCGCGGCCAATTCATCAAGGTGGCAGCGGGCGGTGGCAAGAACTCGCGCGACTACAGCTTCTCTTTCACCGAACCCTATTTCCTCGGACGCCGCATCGCGGCCGGCTTCGACATCTACAAGCAGAGCCGAAACTACGACCATTACGACAGCGACACGACAGGCGCGACCGTTCGCTTCGGCCTGCCGATCACAGACAATATCTCGACGCAACTCGCTTATAATATTGCGCAAGAGAAGTACGAGTTCGATGAGGGCTGCGACCCAGCGGCCGGTTGCGACGTGTCCCAGGCGATCCAAAACGGCGTTAACGAGAGCCCATGGCTCAAGTCTTCGGTCAGCCTCGGCCTGATCTACAATACCATCGACGACATGAAGAACCCGCATGACGGTATTTATGCCAATGTCGGCACCGAAGTGGCCGGCGTCGGCGGCGATGCCAAGTTCATCAAGGTCACGGCGCGCGGCAGCATTTATCAGACGCTGTCCGAACAATTGGACCTGGTGGGCCTCATTTCGGGCGGCGCTGGCCATGTCCAAGGATATGGCAACGGCGATCTGCGCGTCTTCGACCATTTCCAGAGCAGCGACCGTATGATCCGCGGTTTCGAATATGGCGGCATCGGCCCGGTTGCTTCGGACAACAGCAATGACCATCTCGGCGGCACTACCTACTTCAATGCCTCGGCGGAAGCTCAGTTCCCGCTGCCGGTCATCCCCGAAAGCTTCGGTTTGCGTGGCGCTGTGTTCGCCGATGCGGCAACGCTCTACGGCAGCAAAATCGCAAGTGGCCTTGTCAATTCTTCGACAACCGGCATGGAATGGCGCGCTTCCGTCGGTGTCGGTTTGATGTGGGCATCGCCTTTCGGCCCGATCCGCATCGACTATGCGATCCCGGTCAAGAAAGAAAAGACCGACGACGTGCAGGAATTCAACTTCGGCATATCGACCCGCTTCTGATGTGCGGGCAATGATGCTTCCGGCTCGTTTGGATCCGGATGGCAGTGATCCGACACTACAGCGCAGCGCGTCCTATCGGACGCGCAAAGGACGTTGTAGCACTTTGATTTGCGCATGATCCTTTCCGAGGGTCGATTTCCGATTTTCGGGGTCATGCGCTAGCTGGATATTGCTTCTGGAATGACCGATCCGGTGTTCTTCGCGCCCTCACGCCGGTATACGGCCGGCGAAGTCGCGAATCTGACCGGTTCGACGCTTGTTGATTCCGGTCTCTCCGATGTATCGATCGAGGCTCTGGCGCCCGCCAACGAAGGCGGCGAGAACGCCCTTGTCTTCGTCGATGGCAGGCGCAATTTCGCCCTGATGCAGTCACTGCGGGCGGCGGCGGTTCTCTGCCCTGCCGAATTTGCCGGCAAGGCGCCGGCGGGCATCGCGGTGCTGGTGCATCCGCGCCCGCAGCAGGCCTTCGCAATGGTCGGGCGTCTGCTTTTTCCGGCGGCTGCAACGCCTGGACCGATGACCGGCGAAACCGGTATCTCGCCGCACGCCCATATCGATGCGACCGCCCATGTCGAGGCCGGCGCGATCATCGAAGCGGGTGCGATCATCGGACCTCGCGCTGCCATCGGCAGCGGGACCGTCATTGCCCCGCATGCGGTCATCGGTCCGTCTTCGCAGATTGGCCGCGACGGCTATGTCGGTCCAGGTGCCAGCGTGCAATATGCGTTGATTGGCAATCGCGTCATCATCCATGGCGGTGCCAGGATCGGCCAGGATGGCTTCGGTTTCGTGGCCGGCGCCAAGGGTCCGGAGCGGGTTCCGCAGATCGGCCGCGTCATCATTCAGGACGACGTCGAGATCGGGTCGAATACGACCGTCGATCGCGGCGCCATGTCCGACACGATCATCGGCCAGGGCACCAAGATCGACAATCTGGTGCAGATCGCGCACAACGTTCGCATCGGCCGCAATTGCATAATAGCCGGGCTTTCGGGTATTTCCGGTTCCGTGACGGTAGGCGACAACGTCACCATGGGTGGCGGTGTCGGCCTTGCGGATCATTTGACCATCGGGTCCGGGGCCAAGCTTGCGGCAAGAAGCGGGTTTATGAGCAATGTGCCTGCCGGTGAGATTTGGGGAGGATATCCGGCGCAGCCGATGGCGGAAGCCATGCGCGAGATAGCGGCCTTGCGCAGACTTGCACGGACGCGCAAACAGGGTGAGGGGGGAAATGGCTGACATCGCAGCGGCGACGCTCGAAGCGGTTGACATAATGCGGCTGATGAAGCTCCTGCCGCACCGCTATCCGTTCTTGATGATCGACCGTATTGTCGACATAGATGGCGACGAATCCGCCATCGGCATCAAGAACGTCACCATAAACGAGCCGCATTTCCAAGGTCATTTCCCCGACCAGCCGGTCATGCCCGGCGTGCTGATCATCGAGGCGATGGCGCAGACGGCCGGCGCCATCTGCATCCGCAGCCTTGGTACCGAAAAACCGTCGCTGGTTTATTTCCTGACCATCGACAATGCCAAGTTCCGCAAGCCGGTCGTTCCAGGCGACCAGCTGAAAATTCATGTGAAGAAAATCAAGAAACGCGGCAATCTTCTCAAATTCGCTTGCGAGGCCCTCGTCGATGGCGCCAAGGCGGCGGAAGCCGAGATCTCGGCGATGATGGTCGCAAGCGGCTGACAAACGAATGCTAATGAAAATCCAGACAGTCATCCATCCATCCTCGGTCATCGAGGCAGGCGCCCAAATCGGCGAAGGCGCCCGCATCGGGCCCTTCTGTCACGTCGGCCCCGACGCCGTGGTCGGCGACCGCGTCGAACTGGTCAGCCATGTCTCGGTGATTGGCGCGACCACCATCGGTGCATCGACCAAGGTCTATCCGATGGCGATACTGGGCGGGCCGCCGCAGAACACCAAGCACAAGGGCGGCCGTACCACGCTGGTGATCGGCGAGAACTGCACGATCCGCGAAGGTGTCACCATGCATGTCGGCACCGATTCCAGCCGCGGCGAGACGACGATCGGCGACAACGGCAATTTCCTTGCCTATGCCCATATTGCCCATGACTGCGTGGTCGGCAAGAACGCCACCTTCGCCAATCAAGCGACGTTAGGCGGGCATTGCGAAGTCGGTGACAATGTCTACATCGGCGGCCTTACCGCGGTTCATCAGTTTGTCCGCATCGGCGATAACGCCTTTCTCGGCGGTTGCTCGGCGATCGTCGGCGACGTCATTCCTTACGCCATCGCCGTTGGCAACCGTGCCAGCCTTCGCGGCCTCAACATCATTGGCCTGAAGCGCGCCGGCCTTCCGCGTTCGGAGATCCACTTGCTGCGCAAAGCCTACAAGACGATCTTCGATCGCTCCCGGACCGTCGGCGAAAACATCGAATTCGCCAAGGCGGAATTCGCCTCGTCACCGACTGCCATGAAGATCGTCGACTTCATCGCCGGTCGCGGCAAGCGGCACTACGCCGTGCCGTCGCTCAAGGGTAGCGACGGCGACGATACCGATGATGAAGACTGAGGGCAGATGACGAAGATTGAGGCTGCCGGAAAGGGCCTTGATCTCGCGCCAGATGCCAAGGTCGGCATCATCGCCGGCGGCGGCAGTCTCCCGGTCGAAATTGCCCGAGCGCTCGCCCGGCAAGGCAAATTGCCCTTCGTCGTGATGGCGGCCGGCGAGGTCGATCGCATAGCCGATTTCGAGCCCTATGAGCAGGCAACCTTGAGGCTGGAAGACGTCGGCTCGCTGCTGCCGATCCTTAAGCGGCATCACGTTACGCATCTCGTAACCGCGGGTCATATCACGCGCCGCCCCAGGCTGAGCGCCATGCGCCTCAATTTGGGCCTGCTCGCGTGGCTACCCAGCCTCTTCGTCGGTGTAACCCGGGGGGACGATACGGTGCTGAAACTGTTCGTGCGCAGGATCGAGCGCAGCGGCATCAAGGTCGTTGGCGCTCACGAGATCGTGCCGGAGCTGGTCGCCGCCGAAGGCCTGCTGACCAAGGCGGCGCCACGCAAATCCGACTGGCGCGACATCGAGGCGGCGCACGCGGCGGCAAAAGCCATCGGCGCGCTGGATATCGGCCAAGCGGCTGTTGCGGTCGGCGGCCGCGCCATTGCGTTGGAAGGCGTCGAAGGCACCGACGGGCTGCTCGAGCGGACAAGGGAGTTGCGCGGGCACGGCAGGCTGGCCGGCGGGAGCCGAGGTGTTCTGGTCAAATGCGCCAAGCCCGGTCAGGAACTGCGTGCCGATCTGCCCTCCATCGGCCCGCTGACCGTCGAGGCGGCGCATGCCGCCGGACTGGCCGGCATTGCCGTCGAAGCCGGTCGCTCGCTAGTGCTCGAAGGTCCCGCCACCATCGGACGTGCCAATGCGCTCGGCCTGTTCGTAATCGGCCTGCCTGCTGCGGAGCCGGCGCATGGCGAATGAGCGGCCGTTGAAGATAGCCGTCGTCGCCGGCGAGGAGTCCGGCGACCTGCTTGGCGCCGACCTTGTGCAGGCGCTCAAGCGCATGACCGGGCGCGAAGTTCGGCTTGTCGGCATCGGCGGCCGCCATTTGCAGGCGCTCGGCCTGGCGCCATTGTTCGACGGCAGCGAGATCGCACTGATGGGGCTTAGCGCCATCCTGCGCGACCTGCCGCGCCTGATGCGGCGGATCGGCCAGACGGCAAAAGCGATTGCCGGTGAAAAGCCCGATTGCCTTATCACCATCGACAGTCCGGATTTCTCGCTGCGCGTCGCCAAGAAGGTGCGTGCCGCCGATCCGACTATCCCGATTATCCATTATGTCTGCCCGAGCGTGTGGGCTTGGCGGCCGGGCAGGGCGGCGGCGATGAAGCCATATGTCGATCACATTCTTTGCATCCTGCCGTTCGAGGTGAAGGAACTCGCTCGCCTGGGCGGGCCGCCCGGCACCTATGTCGGGCATCGTCTTGCACACGATCCGGGCATAATCAGTGCCGCCAGGGCGCAGGCGCAGCCGCGTGACCTGTCCGCAGATCACGTCAAAACGTTGCTTGTACTGCCTGGTTCGCGTCGTGGTGAGGTGCGGCGCATGGTCGGGCCGTTCGGCGAGACGGTGTCGATCCTGCGGGCGCGCGGGCACCGCTTGCGCCTGCTGTTGCCGACGGTGCCGCACGTCGCCGATCTGGTCAGAACCTCGGTCGCGAGCTGGGACGAGAAGCCGGAGATCATACTCGATGCCGAACGCAAATGGCAGGCCTTCGGCAAGGCCGATGCGGCGCTGATCGCATCGGGGACAGTATCGCTGGAACTGGCACTGGCGAGTGTGCCGATGATCTCCTGCTACCGGCTCGATCCGGTCATGCGCATGGCGCAGCCGCTGATCAAAGTATGGAGCGCAGCCTTGCCCAATCTCATTGCCGACCGGCCGGTCGTGCCGGAACACTACAATCAATATGTGCGGCCGCATTATCTGGCGCGGCAGTTGGAAGCGCTGTTCTCCGATACCGCCTACCGCACCTGGCAGAAGCACGGTTTTGCCGACATTGCCGGGCGTATGGCAACCGCCAAGCCGTCAGGCGAGATTGCCGCGGGGGTGGTGATGGGGATGGTGAGGAAGTGAGTGAATTGTGAATAGTGAATTGTGAATAGTGGTTTCTATGGACAGGGAGCGACGCTTCGCTACTCCCATTCACCATTCACCATTCACCATTCACCACCTTCACCGCTTCGCGATTGGCACGTAGTCCCGTTCCGGCGCGCCGGTATAGAGCTGGCGCGGGCGACCGATCTTCTGGTGCGGGTCCTCGATCATCTCCTTCCACTGCGCGATCCAGCCGACGGTGCGGGCGACCGCGAACAGCACGGTGAACATGGTGGTGGGAAAGCCCAGCGCCTTCAGCGTGATGCCGGAATAGAAATCGACGTTCGGATAGAGCTTCTTCTCGATGAAATAGGAATCGGTCAGTGCGATCCTTTCCAGCTCCATGGCGATGTCGAGCAGTGGATCGTCCTTGATGCCGAGCTCGCCCAGGACCTCGTGCGCGGTCTTCTGCATGATCTTGGCGCGCGGATCGTAATTCTTGTAAACGCGGTGGCCAAATCCCATCAATCGGAACGGATCGTTCTTATCCTTGGCTCGCGCAATGAATTCCGGGATGTGATCGACATGACCGATCTCGCCCAGCATGTTCAGGGCTGCCTCGTTGGCGCCGCCATGTGCGGGACCCCACAGGCAGGCGATGCCGGCAGCGATACAGGCAAAAGGATTGGCGCCCGACGAGCCGGCCAGGCGGACGGTCGAAGTCGAGGCGTTCTGTTCGTGATCGGCGTGCAGGATGAAGATGCGCTCCATCGCGCGGGCCAGCACCGGATTGATCTTGTATTCCTCGCAAGGCACGGCGAAGCACATATGCAGGAAATTGGCTGCGAAATTCAGCTCGTTCTTCGGGTAAATGAATGGCTGGCCGATGTGGTATTTGTAGGCCATCGCCGCGATCGTCGGCATCTTGGCGATCAGCCGCATTGACGCGACCATGCGTTGGTAGGGGTCCGAGATATCGGTGGAATCGTGATAGAAGGCCGACAGCGCGCCGACCACGCCGCACATCACCGCCATCGGATGCGCATCACGGCGGAAGCCGGTGAAAAAGCGCGACATCTGCTCATGCACCATGGTGTGGCGCGTCACCCGGTAGTCGAAATCGTCCTTCTGCGCCTTGGTCGGGAGTTCACCATAAAGCAAGAGATAGCAGACTTCGAGGAAGTCGCCGTGCTCGGCCAATTGGTCGATCGGGTAGCCGCGGTGCAAAAGAATGCCGGCATCGCCATCGATGAAGGTGATTTCCGATTCGCAGCTCGCCGTCGACGTAAAACCGGGATCGTAGGTAAAGACGCCGGCGGTGTTGTAGAGCGAACCGATGTCGATGACGTCAGGTCCTACCGAACCACTTCGTATCTTGAATTCATGGGTTTTGCCGCCGAGTTCCAGCTTGGCCGTCGATGCCTGGGTTTTGCCGCCAAATTCCATTTTTGTCGCAGGTTCGGTCATAGCAAACTCCTTTTTGTTTCCTCAGGCCGGCAAAGGCAAAATATCTGAACCCAACACGTCAAAAGCATCGGAAAACGCACATTTGCGCCCGCAATTGAATCTGCGCGGCAGATTAGGCCAAGACCCAATGTTGCACTGCGAAACACACCTTTCAATGCCAATCTTCTTGGGCCAGTTTGCTAATCGATTTGATCAGCGATCCGCGCCAGGCTTTCCTCGCGGCCAAGCACGGCCAGCACATCGAAGACACCTGGCGAGGTACTTTTGCCGGTGAGCGCGGCGCGCAAAGGTTGGGCCACGGCGCCGAGTTTATGGCCGGCGGCCTGCGCATAGTCGCGGATCGCGGCTTCGGCTGAGGCGGCAGACCACTCCGAAACCGTGGCTAGTGCCGCATGAGCGCCCCGCAGGATCGCGCGCGCCTCACCGCTGAGCAGCGCCGCCGCCTTCTCGTCGACCGGCAGCGGCCGCTCGACGAAAAGGAATGCAGCCCCTTCAACAAGTTCGACCAGCGTCTTGGCGCGCTCCTTCAGGCCCGGCAATGCGGCAAGCAGTTGCGCCCTGCGTCTGTCGTCGAGGCGCGCCGCGATTGCCGGGCCGCCTTCAAGATAGGGCAGAGTGGCGATGAAGATGTCGAGCAGCGCCGCGTCGTTCATCCGGCGCATATGCACGCCGTTAAGCGCCTCGAGCTTGGCGAAATCGAAACGGGCGGCGCCCTTGTTGACGTCGCCAATGTCGAACCATGCAATCATGTCGGCGATCGACATGATCTCATCGTCGCCGTGGCTCCAGCCAAGCCTCGCCAGATAGTTGAGCAGCGCCACCGGCAGGTAGCCCATGGCGCGATAGGCTTCGACGCCAAGCGCGCCGTGCCGCTTCGACAGCTTGGCGCCGTCGGCACCGTGGATCAGCGGGATATGCGACATCGACGGCACCTCCCAGCCCATGGCCTGATAGATTACGGTCTGGCGTGCGGCGTTGGTCAAATGATCGTCGCCGCGGATGATGTGGGTGATGCCCATGTCGTGATCGTCGACGACGACGGCATGCATGTAGGTGGGATTGCCGTCCGAGCGCAGAATAATGAAATCGTCGAGATCCTTGTTGGGAAAGCGCACGTCGCCCTGGACGCGGTCATGCACCACCGTCTCGCCGTCTGTCGGCGCCTTGATGCGGATCGCCCCCTTGGCGCCGGGCGGCGCCTCCGACGGGTCGCGGTCGCGCCAGCGTCCATCATAGCGGGGAGGCAGCCCCTTGGCCCGTGCGCTCTCGCGCATTGCCTCTAGCTCGGCAGGCGTCGCATGACAATAATAGGCCTTGCCCATACGAACGAGCTCCTCGGCCACCTCGCGATGGCGCGGCGCGCGCTCGAACTGCGAGACAGGCGCGCCGTCCCAGGTGAGTCCGAGCCAGGAAAGTCCGTCGAGAATGGCTGCCGTCGCCGCATCCGTCGACCGCTCACGGTCGGTATCCTCTATACGCAGCAGCATCGTGCCGCCCGTATGCTTGGCGTACAGCCAGTTGAACAGCGCCGTGCGCGCGCCGCCAATGTGCAGATAGCCGGTGGGCGAGGGGGCAAAACGGGTGACGACCTTATCGGGCATGGAACTCTCAGGCGGGCGAAGGAAGTGGGTTTGCGGACTTTCGCGCGTTGCGCGTTCATGTAGCATAGGAGGTCGAGGGCGCAAGGGGCAGACCCGATGGCTGTGCGAGGCCGAGGTGCGGGCGAGGGCGAGGACGCGGTCAACGGCGTCAGCGAACGCTTGCTGTTTGCTGCTCCCCCGCCTGTCCTGCCGGCACCGGCATTGCTACCCGCTCCGCGCTTCGATGCTCCGTCGCTGCCGGCCAGCGACCCAGCAACGGTTCTCGTGCCCGCGGGCGAGCCCATCGTACGCCTGCCCAGGCGTTTCCGCCTCCCGTCACCGTCCCGTATCCGCAACAGCGTAACCTCGGCAGCCGGCCTGGAACTCGACCGCGGCATCGCCTTCCTGCTGGTGCCGGTGTTCCTCGCATGCGGGGTGGTCGTATATTTCGGGCTGTCGGTGGAGCCGGCCTTTCCACAGCCGATCGCAATCGCGCTCCTCGCGGCCCTTTGTGCCGTCGTCTCGCGGTCATGGCCCAGGACGCGCCTGTGCTTCATGGTGGCGCTGCTCTGCGCGCTTGGCGTACTTGCCGCCAAGTTCGAGACATGGCGTGTCGGAACGCATATGCTCGGTTCCGAAATCTCGACGCGGCTGACGGGTCGCGTCGTATCGTACGAGCCCATGGCGAGCGGCCGCATCAGGCTGACAATCGATGTGATCTCAACCGCCAGGCCGACACTGCGCTACATGCCGGAACGGGTCCGCGTTTCGGCGATGAAGATACCGGCTGCGCTGACCGCCGGTTCCGAGATCACCGGCTATGTGCGGCTGCTGCCGCCGACCGGCCCGGTGCGGCCCGACAGCTATGATTTCTCCTTCGACAGCTATTTCGCCGGTATCGGCGGCAGCGGCTTTTTTCTCGGCAATCCGAAAGTCGTGTCGTCGGGCAGCATGCCGCTTGCCGCGCAGCTTTCTTCCGCGATCGAAGACGCGCGCGAATCCATCGCCGACCATATCCGCAGCCGCATCGGCGGCGCCGAGGGCGAGATTGCTGCTGCGCTGATCGTTGGCGTGCGCGCCGGCATTCCCGAGGAGATCAACGAAGCGATGCGGCGCACCGGCATCTACCACATCATCTCCATCTCGGGGCTGCATATGGCGTTGGTCGCCGGCACCATCATGGCGCTGCTACGGGGTGCCTTTGCGCTGTTTCCCGATTTCTCATCGCGACGGCCGGTCAAGAAATATGCCGCGGCCGCCGCGCTTTTTTCGATTGCGGCCTACCTCGTCTTTTCCGGCATTGTCGTGGCGGCCGAACGCAGCTTCATCATGCTGGCGGTGATGCTTATCGCCGTGCTGTTCGACCGGGCCGCGCTCACCATGCGCAACCTGGCGATCTCGGCCATCGCGGTCATCCTGGTGTCGCCGCACGAGGTGGTCGGTCCGAGTTTCCAGATGTCCTTCGCCGCGACGGCGGCCCTTGTCGGCGCCTATGCAGGCTGGTCCGATTACCGCGCCGGCAGGGCCACCACGCCGCCGCCGCGGCGGTCGCCGCTACGCTTTGCCACTCGAAAGGTCCTGCTGGGCATGTGCGGTCTGGCGATGACCTCGATCATTGCAGGGAGCGCCACGGCGCTTTTCGCCATATGGCATTTCCAGCGCGTGGCGCCGCTCAGCCTGTTCGCCAATCTGGCCATCATGCCCATCGTCTCACTGGTCGTCATGCCTTTCGCCGTGCTCAGTGCGCTGGCGATGCCGTTCGGCGCGGATGGCCCTTTCCTCTATGTCATGGGCAAGGGGCTGACGGCGATGATCGCCCTGTCCGGGTGGATCTCGGAGCGCTCGCCGATCGATGCGGTCGGGCTGATTTCGCTGAGATCCGTCCTTCTGGTGACGATCGCCCTCGTCATTGCCAGCATGGCGACGACCTGGTTGCGGCTGGCGGCACTTCCTTTTGCGCTCGCCGGCTTGCTGACGACAACGCAGACACGCATACCCGACGTATTGGTCTCGGAGGACGCACGGCTGGTCGCGCTGCCGATCGGCAGCGGTGAACTCGCGGTCAACCGGGCACGCCCGAATGAGTTCACCATCGACAACTGGAAACGCGCGCTCACATCAGAGGCTATCGTCGCGCCGGAAACACCTGGAAAGAACGACCCGCAATTCGACATTGCCGATCCGGCCGACCTACCGCCGGGCATGCCGTTCATTTGCACGGACGGCCTCTGCCTTGCCAGGCATCCATCCGGCGCGATCATCGCGCAAGCCAAGGACCGCGATACTGCGCGGCCAGCCTGCGCCTTTGCCAGCTTGATCGTCATCGACGACGCCACCGCCCATAACCCCTGCTACTACGACCGGCTGGTCCTCGTCGTCACCAAACGGCAACTGGCGCGCGCGGGAAGTGCCGCCGTCTACTTCGATCCACAAGCGGCAACGCGCGCCGAAATCCGTTTCGCGGTCGAAAAATCATACCGGCCCTGGCACGTGCAGCGGAAATTTTCACGCGCGACGCGCGGCCTGCCCCCATACCGCAGGGCCGACAATCCAAAAGCCGGCGCCAAGGGCGCAACTCAGTAGCGGCGGATCAGCCCAACGAGCTTGCCCTGCACCTTGACCCTGTCTGGTCCGAAGATGCGCGTCTCGTAGGCTGGATTGGCGGCTTCCAGGGCGATCGAGGCGCCCTTGCGGCGGAACCGCTTCAGCGTCGCTTCCTCCTCGTCGACCAGTGCCACCACGATCTCACCGGGGCTCGCCGTATCGGCATTGCGGATGATCACCGTGTCGCCGTCGAAAATGCCGGCCTCGATCATCGAGTCGCCTTTGACCTCGAGCGCATAATGCTCGCCGCCCATGATCATATCCGGCGGCACCGAAATCGAATGCGTCTGGTGCTGGATGGCGTCGATCGGCACACCGGCGGCGATGCGGCCCATCACCGGGATCGAAACGGCGGCGACGACATCGTCGTCATTTCCGGCTGCGGGCACGCGCGACGATGTCGGCTTGCCTTGCCGAGGACCGCCTTGCCCAAGACTGCCCTGGATGACACTCGGCGAGAACTTGCGTGCCGCATTGAGGCCGGGGGCGATCGAGTCAGGCAGGCGCAGCACCTCCAGCGCACGGGCCCGGTTGGGCAAACGGCGAATGAAGCCGCGCTCCTCCAGCGCCGTAATCAGCCGGTGGATTCCGGATTTGGAAGCCAGGTCGAGCGCTTCCTTCATCTCGTCGAAGGAAGGCGGGATACCGCTTTCCTTCAACCTTTCGTGGATGAACATAAGCAGTTCGTGTTGTTTGCGTGTCAGCATAGCGACCCCCAACAGAATCAGAAAAACAAACCCAGAACAAACACTATCTGTTCCAGTTGTGTTCCGCAACTGTTTAAAGTTTAATGAATGCGTTAAGGCTCGGGAAACAAACGACGTCCCCTACCGGCGTACCGCATTTTCATCGCCGCGAGCCTCATCGCCTTGATTCTGCTTTCGTTTGCGCCCTTCTGGCCTCCTAGAAGGCGGCACTGGCATCGGCCGTCGGTTGGTAAAAGGCACGGAATTGAACCGTATCGACTGTGCGGTTTGGTCAATGCACCGTGAACGAAACGAACTCAAAACGCCAACCTCGGGTTAAGTCCCGGTTTCCATCGCCTGGTCAGGCTGCTTCTCGCCGCTGGAGCCTTGCTGCGCGCAACCAGGTAATGGAAGAACAGTCGACGCGTGTCCGGCCTTGCGTTGGATCTTGGGGGAGCAGACAAATCATGACAGGAATTCCCGATCTCGTGGCCATAAAGGCGATGGATGCCGCGGATCCGCTGCGCGCGATGCGCGACCGCTTTGTGTTGCCGCAAGGAGTGATCTATCTCGACGGCAATTCGCTAGGAGCTGCTTCACGTGCCGCTTTCGATGAACTCCACAAGGCCGCGACCGAAGAATGGTCGCATGATCTCATCCGCGCATGGAACACGGCCGGCTGGTTCAACATGCCGCTTGAACTTGGCGACCAGCTCGGGCGCCTGATCGGTGCCGCGGCCGGCCAGACGGTGGTCTGCGACACGACATCGGTCAACATCTACAAGCTGCTGCACGCCGCCATGGCCATGCGACCGGAGCGGCAGGTCATCGTCGCCGAGGGCGATAGTTTTCCGACGGACCTCTACATGGCTGAGGGTGTGGTTTCGACGCGAAAAGATACGCTGCTGCGCCTCTCGGGGGTCGACGCGCCGACCATCGAAGAGCTGATCGACGAACGCACCGCCGTGGTGCTGGTCAACCACGTCAACTACAAGTCGGGCGAACTGCGCGACATGCCGGCGCTGACGCGCAGGGCTCAGGAAGCCGGGGCGATGATCGTCTGGGATCTCTGCCACACCGCCGGCGCGATGCCAGTCGAGCTCGACAAGGCAAACGCCGATTTTGCCGTTGGCTGCACCTACAAATATCTGAATGGCGGCCCGGGCGCGCCTGCCTTCATCTATGCGGCTGAGCGGCATCTTTCCGACATCCAGCAGCCGCTCACCGGCTGGTGGGGCCATGCACGGCCCTTCGCCTTCGAGCCAGGCTATGCGGCCGGCACCGGCATCCGCCGGTTTCTGTGCGGCACGCAGCCGGTCCTGTCGATGCGCACGCTGAAGGGCGCGCTCGACATCTGGAACGATGTCGACATGACGGCGGTGCGCAAGAAGAGCATCGCGCTGGCGGATCTGTTCATCGAGCTTGTCGAGGCAAAGTGCGGCACTTACGGGCTCACGCTCGAAAGCACGCGCGATGGGGAAAAACGCGGCAGCCAGATTTCATTCATGCATGAGCATGGCTACCAGGTCATGCGCGCGCTGATCGAACGTGGCGTGATCGGCGATTTTCGCGCGCCATCGACCATGCGCTTCGGCTTCACCCCGCTCTATGTCGGCTATGCCGATGTCTGGCAGGCCGTCAAAGTGCTTGAGGACATCCTGCGCACCCGTGCGTGGAAGGATGCGCGCTTCGCCATCAAAGCAGCTGTCACTTGAGATTGATGCGAGAGCTGGAATCGTGAGGCTGGCGACGATGCGCCGCGCGATGCTCACGGCTACGTTGCAAGGCCATATGCCAGGGAGGGCGCAGGGTGTTCGAACGTCACATTGCCGATTGGGACAACGCCTATGCCAACGGCGCCAACATAGCCGGCAGCGATCGCTGGCCGGCGGCCTGGATCGAGCCCGCGCGGGTTTTCCGCGACGTGCTTTCGACCGAGGGCAGGGCGCGGCTCGACATGGCCTATGGCGACAACCCACGCAACCGGCTCGATCTTTTCCTGCCGGCCATCAAGCCCAAGGGACTCGTGGTGTTCGTTCATGGCGGCTACTGGATGGAATTCGACAAAAATTTCTGGTCGCATCTTGCCACTGGCCCTGTTGATCGCGGCTATGCGGTGGCGATGCCGTCCTACACGCTCTGTCCGCAGATACGCATTGGCGGCATCGTCAAGGAAGTCGGCGCGGCGATCGGCAAGGCGGCGGCGATGGTCCCAGGGCCGCTGATGCTGACCGGACACTCGGCCGGCGGCCATCTTGTTAGCCGGATGGTTACGGCGACGACGCCGCTGGCGCCCGAAGTGGTCCGGCGCGTTCGTCACGTGGTGTCGATCTCGGGGGTGCATGATTTGCGCCCCATCATGCGCACCGGCATGAACGAGACGATCGCGATCGATGAGGCCGAGGCGCAGGCCGAAAGCCCGGTGCTGCTGCGCCCGATGGACAAGGCCCGCCTGACCTGCTGGGCCGGCGGCGGCGAGCGCGCCGAATTCCTGCGTCAGAGCGCGTTGCTGGCCAACATCTGGATCGGCCTGGGTACCGCGACCAGCTCGGTGGTCGAGCCTGACCGGCATCATTTCAACATCATCGACGGTTTGGCCGATCCAGACCATCCGCTGACCCGGACCTTGATCTCGGAGTGAGGCAGGTTCAGCGTAACATCAGCACGTCGCAGGGGGAGCCCGCCGCTGCAGCAGGTGCGAACGGCGCGCGAACGATCAGCCCGTTGGCATCGGCCAGCATTTTCAGCATCGAGGAGTCCTGGATGCCGAACGGCGTCGCCACGAGCGTACCGGCGTCATCTATGACAACAGCCCGCACATAATCTTGCCTGAGATCGTTGGCCGGCATGGCAGCACCGAGCCGTGCCCGACGTATATCCTGCTGAAAGGCGCGGCCGCCGAGCCGCGCCAGCAGCGGCTTCAGGAAGAGCTGAGTGCAGACCAGGCTTGCCACCGGATTGCCGGGCAGGCCGATGCAGCGAATGTCTCCCAGCCGCCCGAACATCAGTGGCTTGCCCGGCCGCATGGCGATCTTCCAGAAATCGAGCGTCATGCCTTGCCCGGTCAGCACGTCATGGACGAAGTCGTGGTCACCGACCGAGGCACCGCCCAGCGTGACGATGACGTTCGCGCCAGCCTTCACGGCCTTTTCAACCAGCGCAGCGATCGCCTCCCTGCGGTCCGGCGCGATGCCAAGGTCGAGCGCGCGCGCACCGACCGACTGTGCGGCAGCGGCGACACCATAGGCGTTGGAGGAGATGATCTGGTCGGGGCCAAGATCGCTGCCCGGCGGCAGCAATTCGTCGCCGGTGGCGATGATGGCGACCAGCGGCCGTTTGACCACGCGCACCTCGGGGTGATTGGCCGATGCCGCCAGCGACAAGGCCGCCGGGTCGAGCAGGCGGCCTTTGGGCAGCAGGACATCGCCCTTGGCGAAATCGAGCCCGAGGCGGCGGATGTTGCGCCCCTGCACCGTCGGTTCCGTCACTTCGACGCTGCCGCCACCGAGATCGCGGACGTTCTCCTGGATGACGATAGTGTCGGCGCCTTCGGGAAGCGGCGCGCCGGTAAAGATGCGCACGGCCTGCCGCTGCTGCACCGTTCCGGCAAAGCCGCGTCCGGCCGGCGCCATGCCGACCACCGAAAGCCTTGCCGGTACGGACGCGATATCGGCCGCCCGCACGGCATAGCCGTCCATGGCGGAGGCGTTGAACGGCGGCTGGGTGCGGAGCGCCACAACCGGCTCCGCCAGCACGCGGTCGGCGGCATCCAGCAGTGCGACGCGTTCGCCCGGCAGCGCTGCTGCGCCGTCCAGCAGGCGCTCGAGCGCCTCGGCAACTGGGACCAGCGCCATTAGCGGCCTGCCTCGGTGGCCCCGTCTCCGGTGATCTTGTAGTCGCCGGATTTGCCGCCGGTCTTTTCAACCAGCCTGATGCCGGAGATGACCATGGCGCGGTCGACCGCCTTGGCCATGTCGTAGATGGTCAGGCAAGCGACCGAGACGGCACTCAGAGCCTCCATCTCAACGCCGGTCTTGCCGGTGACGCGGGTCAATGCTGTCACCTTCAGGCCGGGCAGCGCGGCGTCCGCCTCGATATCGACAGATATCCTGGTCAGCAGCAGCGGATGGCAAAGCGGGATCAGTTCATGCGTCTTCTTGGCCGCCATGATGCCGGCAATGCGCGCGGTGCCCAGCACGTCACCCTTCTTGGCGTCGCCGGCGAGGATCATGTCCAGCGTCTCGGGCCGCATCGCGACAAAACCTTCTGCGACTGCAGTGCGCACCGTCTCAGCCTTGTCGCCGACATCGACCATGTTGGCTTCGCCCTGCGCTCCAAGATGGGTGAGGGCGGCCGCCATCCTCAAACGGCCTCTGCCGGCGCCTTGCCCGTCAACAGCAGGCGCGTTGCCGCGGCCACGTCCTGCTGGCGCATCAGGCTCTCGCCGACCAGGAAAGTCGCAATGCCGCTCTGCTCCAGCCGGCGGCAATCGTCGTGCGAAAAGATACCGCTCTCGCTGACCAGATGGCGGTCGGCCGGCACCATCGCTACCAGCCGCTCCGAGGTCTGTAGGCTGGTTTCGAAGGTCCGGAGATTGCGGTTGTTGATTCCGATCAGCCGCGACGACAGCTGCAGCGCGCGTTCCATTTCAGCCTCGTCATGCACTTCGACCAGCGCGTCCATGCCGAGCCCGAACGCTGTCGCTTCGAGTTCTCTTGCCAACGCGTCGTCGACGCTGGCCATGATGATCAGGATGGCATCGGCGCCCCATGCCCTGGCCTCGTAGACCTGATAGGGGTCGAACAGGAAATCCTTGCGCAGTGCAGGCAGCTCGACGGCAGCGCGCGCAGTGGTGAGGAATTCGGGCGCGCCTTGGAAGGAGGGTGCGTCGGTCAGCACCGAAAGGCAGGCGGCACCGCCCTTCGCATAGGCCCTGGCCAGCGTCGGCGGATCGAAATCGGCGCGGATCAGGCCTTTGGATGGGCTAGCCTTCTTGATTTCGGCAATCAGCGCGAACCTGCCGGATTTGCGCTTTGCTTCAAGAACGGAAAGAAAGCCGCGCGGCGCGTCGCCATCCGTCGCCCGTGCCTTGATCTCGGCCAATGACACGCGTGCCTTGGCCGCCGCGATCTCGTCGCGCTTGTAAGCCTCGATCTTGCGCAGGATGTCGGACATGGTGTTAACCGTTCGAAATCTCGATCAGCCTATCGAGCACTTTCAGCGAGCGGCCGCTGTCGATGGCCTGCGCCGCCGTTACCATGCCGTCGGCAAGCGTCGTCGCTTTGCTGGCCACTACCAGCCCGGCGCCGGCATTCATCAGCACCGTATCGCGAAAGGCGCCGGCTGCGCCGCCCAGCATGTCGCGCAGTGCCTGGGCGTTGTGGGGGGCGTCGCCGCCGCGCAACTCGTCCTTGGTGTGCCGCTTCAGTCCGACGGCTTCCGGGGTCAGCGTAAAGCTGCGGATCTCGCCGCCGGCCAGTTCGGCGACAAGTGTCTCGCCGGTGGTGGTGATCTCGTCATAGCCGTCGCCATGGACGATCCAGGCATGGTCGGCGCCAAGCTCCTTCAACGTTTCTGCCACCGGCATGATCCATTCGGGCAGGAACACGCCGACCATCTGCCGTCTGACACTCGCCGGATTGGAAAGCGGGCCCAGCAGGTTGAAGATGGTGCGGGTGCCGAGCTCGACCCGGGTCGGGCCGACATGCTTCATCGCCGGGTGATGCGCCGGCGCGAACATGAAGCCAACGCCGGCCTCGTGGATGCAGCGGCCGATCGTCTCCGGAGGGATGTCGATCTTGACGCCCAATGCGATCAGCACATCGGCGGCGCCGGTCAGCGAGGACAGTCCGCGATTGCCGTGCTTGGCGACGGGCACGCCGCTGCCGGCGATGACGAAAGCGGATGCGGTCGAAATGTTGACGCTGTGCGAATTGTCGCCGCCGGTGCCGACAATGTCGATGGCGCCCTCGGGGGCTTCGACACGCAGCATCTTGGCGCGCATGGTGGCGACGGCGCCGGCGATCTCGCTGACGGTCTCACCGCGCACGCGCAATGCCATCAAGAAGCCGCCGATCTGGCCGGGGGTAGCATCGCCGGACATGATGATATCGAAGGCCTCGCGCGCCTCCTCGAAGGAAAGAGCGCTGCCGGCGGCGACCTTGGCGATGTGGATCTTCAGCGCGCTCATCTGGCCAGGGCTTGGGTTACGGCCGTCTGATCGATGCGGACGTCATATTGCGTCTGCAACTGCGCTACCAACTGGTCGAGCAGGTCGTCGGACATGCCGGATGTGAAGGACTTCTGTGCGTCCTCGGGTACTGAACTGGCGTCGGCCCCGGCGGGCTCGAATACCTCGGCAACCTTGAACAGGATCTGTCCGTCGCCCGTAGGTGAGGGGATCAGCCCGGTGCCGCCTTCGCCGACGCCGAACATCGCGGCGGCCCCTTCCTTGCCGAAATCGACGTCGTCAGCATCGCGCTTGACGCCGCGCTTGGTCTGCTTTTCGAGCTTGAGCTCACCGGCGATCACCTCGAGCGTGGCGCCGGCCTTGAGACGCTTCTCGAGCTCTTGTGCTTTTGCGGTGAGCCGTTTGGTGGTCTCCGCCGCGGTCCAGTCGGCCACGACCTTCTGGCGGACTTCGTCCAATGTGCGGTCGCGGGCAGGCGTGATCGCGCTCACGTCGTAGAAGACGAAGCCGTTATCGGCGGTGGTGAGGCCTTCATTGTCGGTTCCGGGTTCGGATTCGAACACCGCCTTGATGAGTGCCGGCGATTCCGGCAGGTCTTTGACGATGCTTCCATCCGGCCGTTGGCCGGTGCGATCGATGGCATCGATGGTGACGACCTTCAGCTTCAATTTGGCGGCTGCCTCGGCGAGCGAACTGCCCGAGGCGCGCGTATCCTCGTAATTGTCGTGCACGTCCAGCAAGATGCGGCTTGCCTCGCCCAGTGCCAGGTCCTTGCGGATCTGCTCGGATACTTCGGCCAGCGGCTTCACCACTTCCGGCTTGATTTCGGTGACGCGCAGCAGAACGGGACCAAATGCGCCTTGTACGACCGGGCTGACCTCATTGACGTTGAGCTTGAAGGCAGCGTCGGCGACCGCCTTGTCGGCGATCTTGTCCTTGGCCAGCGTGCCGAGCAGCGTGTCGGCCGGCGTCTTGCCTTCGGCAGCGACGATCTTGTCGAAGGTCGCGCCGGTCCTGAGCGAATCGAGCGCCGCCTTTGCGGCATCAGGTGTCTTGAACACAAGCTGCTCGATGGTGCGCATCTCCGGCGTGGTGTAGCGCGCCTTGTTCTTATTGTAGTCGTCGCTGACCTGTTGGTCGGTCACCGCGCTCAAATCCATGATGTCTTCCGGTTCGAGCCTGACATAGGAGAACTTACGGTATTCGGGCGCGGCGTAGGTTTTCTTGTTTTCCTCGAAATAGGCCGAAAGCGCGCTGTCGGACGGCGCTTCTATCGGCTCGACAAGCGATTTCGGCAAGGTCAGGTAGTCGATGGTGCGATCTTCGCCGCGATAGAGCGCGACCGCCTTGAAGAATGTATCCGGGGCCTTGAGGCCGTCCGAAACCGCCTCGACGATCTGCTGGCGGACCGCGACCTGGGCGCGGTTCTTCAAATAGTCTTCCGGCCGCATGCCGATCTGCCGAAGCAGGTACTCGAAGGTTCTCCTGTCGAAGGTTCCGGCAGGCCCTTTGAACGCCGGGTCTTCACGCGTCAGTTCGGCGAGCCGGTCCTTGGACAGGCCGAGGCCGAGCTTGCGGGCCTGCTCGTCGAGGACGGCACCCGACACGAGTTGCGCCAGCACCTGGTTGTCGATGCCGAGCGCCGTCGCTTGCTCACGGCTGATGCGCTGGCCGAATTGCTGCGACATGACGCTGAGCTGGCGATCATAAGCGAGGCGGTATTCGTTGATCGAGACCTTGGTGCCTCCGGCCGTAATCACGGCGTCATGGCCGGCAAGACCGCCCATCAGGCGGCCCGAGATGCCCCAGACGGCGAAGCTCAACACCAACAATGACAGCAGCAGTTTAGCGACCCAGGTCCCCGCCGCGCTTCTCAACATACCAAGCATGAGTACTTCCGATTTTTGCGCATTTCGCATGCGCCGAGTCTGAAACAAGCGCAATAGCGCCCTTCCTGCCCACTGTCGATTGCTTTGTGGCCTGATTTTGATAGTGAGGGCCAGCTGGAAATTGCCCGGAGAAACAAATCCCATGACGCCTGGAATCCGCCCGCTCGTCGCCGGCAACTGGAAAATGAACGGCACTAGCGCCTCGCTCAACGAGCTCAGGATGATCGGCAACGGCTTCATGAGTGGGCTCGACGCCGAGACCGAAGCGGTGGTCTGCGTGCCGGCGACCTTGCTTGCGCACGCCGCCGAGATTCTGTCGCGCACGCCGGTGCGGGCCGGCGGAGAGGATTGCCACACCGAGGAAAGCGGCGCCTATACCGGCTGCATTTCGGCCGAGATGCTGAAGGATGCAGGTGCCAGCCATGTCATCGTCGGCCATTCCGAATGCCGCGCCGATCGCAAGGAGGACGATGCCTTGGTCCAGGCCAAGGCCTCCGCCGCATGGCGCGCCGGGCTGGTGGCCATCATCTGCATTGGTGAGACAAGAGCCGAACGAGAAGCAGGAGCCACGCTCGACGTGCTGTCGCGCCAGGTCGCTGGCTCGGTCCCGCCAAACGCCACGGGTTCCAACACCGTCATTGCCTATGAGCCAATATGGGCGATTGGGACCGGCTTGACCCCGACCGCCGCCGACGTCGCCGAGGCACATGCGCATATCCGCGAAGAACTGGCACGGAAGCTCGGCAATACGGCGGCCAAGATGCGCATTCTCTACGGCGGCTCGGTCAAGCCGTCCAACGCCGTCGAGTTGCTCGGCGTCAGGAATGTCGATGGCGCGCTGGTCGGCGGCGCCAGCCTAAAGGCGGCGGACTTCCTCGGCATCGCGGAAGCCTATCGAAACATTGCTTGATACAAGGGCTGCTTGCTGCATTTGAGCGGACGGCCGGCGCCGAAATCGTTGCAAAGGACGCATTGCTTCCCATATTCCGGCCACGGGCTTGGAAATGCCGTCAAAGCATTGTATTGAGCCGCCTCCAAATCAGCGGCCGCACAAGGCCTTGCCAGGGTAAATTATGGAAACCGTACTGATCGTCGTCCACCTCATGGTCGTGCTCGCGCTTGTCGGCGTGGTGCTGCTGCAGCGCTCCGAAGGCGGCGGCCTCGGCATCGGCGGCGGATCGGGCTTCATGACCGCGCGTGGCGCCGCCAATGCGCTGACGCGGGCGACGGCGATCCTGGCTGCCGCTTTCTTCGTCACTTCGCTGACACTGTCGATCGTTGCGCGCTATGGCGAGAAGCCGATCGACATTCTCGATCGCGTGCCGGCGACCTCGGACGGAGCAGGCAAGGGCGTACTCAACCAATTGCCTGGAACCACGACGCCGACGCCGCCTTCGGGCACCACGGCGCCGACCCCGCCGTCCGGCAATGGCGCGGCAACGACGCCGCCGGCAACCGCTCCGGCGACGCCGCCAGCGACAAACGGCGCCACCGCGCCGGCCACGCCGCAGGTCCCCAACCAGTAATAGGGCAACTTATGCCGCGATCTGTTGTCGTTTGAACACAGTCGCGGCAAATGCCGCACGATCACGAAGATTCGACTGCGCCTCACGCTTGAGGCGCTTCCGGCTAATCGATTATACGTTGCACGCGGCATTCTCGGCGTCCTTGGGGGGCGCCGGGCGACGCCGTGGGCAACAAGCATTGAACGATCGGATCTTCCCCATGCAGCTTCGCAGCTTCATTTTTGCCGGCCTTTGTGCCGTGCTCAGCGTAGGTGCGCCCGCTTACGCGGCCATGCCGACGGCAAACTCGGCCCACAAAGCCGCAACAACAACCGACGTCGTCAAGGTCGCTGCCAAAAGCGATGCAGCGCAATTGAAGCTTCTCAAGAAGAAGAAAGATCCGACGCCGGACGACCTTGCGCAGATCCGCAAGATCGAAGCCAAGATCGCAGCCGACAAGGAAGCCGCTCGCGCCAAGGCACTCGAAGCCAGGAAGCTGGCGATGCGTGAGGCGGCGAAAGCCAAAGCCGATGTGGAACGGCAGGCGTTCCTTGCCAAGAAGAGCCAGCCGCTCGCAACGGCCAAGGTGGCTGACGCCACGCCGGCCAAGAAGAAGACCGTCAACATCATCGAACCGATTACGCCCATTGCGCCGATCCAGTCGGCCGAGCCGATCCCGGCCGAGGCCATGAACGTTGCGCTGACCGGCAACAATGGCGAGTTGCGCAGCGAACCGGTCGGGCAGAAGCCGCAGAGCGTCGGGCTGTTCGCGGGACTGTTCGGCGGCACATCCTCTTCGTCGATGTCGCTGCTTCCGGAAACACGCGCGCTCGACGCCGCGCTCGAAAGGAAGCAGGCCAAGCGGCAGTTCAAGGTCAAGGCGGAATTCGTGCCGCAGGAGGTCGAATTCACCGGCTACAACCCCGGTACCATCGTCATCGATACCAGCGCCCGTCGTCTCTACCTCGTCGAATCATCGTCAACCGCCCGCCGTTATGCCATCGCGGTCGGCCGGGAAGGCCTGCAGTTCAAGGGTACGGTTGCCGTCGGGGACAAGCAGGAATGGCCGCGCTGGATTCCGACGCTGGATATGCAAAAGCGCGAACCCAAGCACTATGGCCAGTACAAGGACGGCATGCCCGGCGGCGGCGACAATCCGCTCGGTGCGCGCGCCATCTATCTTTACGACGGCAAGAAAGATACCCACCTGCGCATTCACGGCACCATCGCGCCGCAGTCGATCGGAACCAGCGCCTCCAATGGCTGCTTCCGCATGATCAACGAGCACGTCATGGACCTTTACCGCCGGGTGAAAGTAGGCACCAAAGTCGTCATCATCTGACGCTTTTACAAATCGTGCCAAAAGGGCCGGCCTCGCCGGCCCTTTTGTTTTGATACGCCAACGACCAGAGCGCCTTCTTGGGAAAAAGCCTTCGCGGCGGTTTTTTCTCTGGCGGAATCAATTCGGCCGCGTTAAGCGATGACTCCCATGGCGCGATATGTATTCATCACAGGCGGCGTGGTTTCCTCACTTGGAAAAGGCATTGCTGCAGCGGCCCTTGGGGCTCTCTTGCAGGCGCGGGGCTATCGCGCACGCATCAAAAAGCTCGATCCCTATCTCAATGTCGATCCCGGCACGATGTCGCCCTATCAGCACGGCGAAGTCTTCGTGACCGATGACGGGGCCGAGACCGATCTCGATCTTGGCCATTATGAGCGCTTCACCGGCCGCTCGGCCAACCAGCAAGACAACATCACCACCGGCCGGATCTATAAGAACATCATCGAGCGCGAGCGGCGCGGCGACTATCTCGGCGCTACCGTGCAGGTCATTCCGCACGTCACCGACGAGATCAAGAATTTCGTCCTCAACGGCAATGACGACTACGATTTCGTGCTGTGCGAGATCGGCGGCACCGTCGGCGACATCGAAGCGATGCCGTTCCTGGAGGCGATCCGCCAGCTCGGCAACGACCTGCCGCGCAACAACGCCGTCTACGTCCACCTGACCTTGATGCCTTACATTCCGACGGCAGGCGAACTGAAGACCAAGCCGACGCAGCATTCGGTCAAGGAGTTGCGCGGCATCGGCATTGCACCCGACATACTGCTGGTCCGCGCCGACCGGCCGATCCCCAAGGAAGAGCGCAGAAAGCTGTCGCTGTTCTGCAATGTCCGCGAAAGCGCCGTCATCCAGGCGCTCGACGTCCCGCATATCTACGACGTGCCGATGGCCTATCACAATGAAGGGCTGGATTCGGAAGTGCTGGCCGCCTTCGGCATCGATCCGGCGCCGAAGCCCCGCATGGAACGGTGGCAAGCGGTGTCCAACCGCATCCACAATCCGGAAGGCGAAGTGACCATTGCCGTCGTCGGCAAATATACCGGCCTCAAGGACGCCTACAAATCGCTGATCGAGGCGCTGTCGCATGGCGGCCTCGCCAACCGGGTCAAGGTCAAGCTCGACTGGATCGAAAGCGAGATATTCGAGAAGGAAGACCCGGCGCCGTGGCTGGAGAAGGTCCATGGCATTCTCGTCCCCGGCGGTTTTGGCGAGCGCGGCTCTGAGGGCAAGATCCTGGCGGCGAAGTTCGCGCGCGAACGCAAGGTGCCGTATTTCGGCATCTGCTTCGGCATGCAGATGGCCTGCATCGAGGCGGCGCGTTCGCTGGCCGGCGTCGAGCGCGCATCATCGACCGAGTTCGGTCCAACCGAGGAGCCGGTCGTCGGCTTGATGACCGAATGGCTGAAGGGCAACATGCTGGAAAAGCGCAGGGAAACCGGCGACCTTGGTGGTACCATGCGGCTCGGTGCCTACCAGGCCGACCTCGCCAAGGGATCGAAGATCGCCGAGATCTATGGCGATACCCAGATTTCCGAACGCCATCGCCACCGCTACGAGGTCAATGTCGACTACAAGGAGCGGCTCGAGGATTGCGGCCTGGTGTTTGCCGGCATGTCGCCGGACGGCGTGCTACCGGAAACGGTCGAATATCCCGGCCACCCCTGGTTCATCGGCGTGCAGTACCATCCCGAGTTGAAAAGCCGGCCGCTCGATCCGCACCCGCTGTTTGCCAGCTTCATCGAGGCGGCGGTAGAGCAGTCGCGGCTGGTCTAGACTAACCGCCCATGCAAACTTACGTCGCGCTGCTCTACTGCATTGTCCTGGGCGAGGGGCGGCGGGTCGTCATGTCCGATCTGAAGGCGATGGCCGAAGGCCTGGGTCTGAATAAGCCGCGCACGCTGGTAGCGACCGGCAATCTGGTCTTCGAGGCGCAAGAAACAGAACTTGCGGCGTTGGAGCAGCGGCTGGAGGCGGCGTTCGCAAAGATTTTCGGCCGCCACGTCGACATCATCGTGCGCCGCGCCGACGGCTGGCTAAGGCTGGCGGCCGGCAATCCGTTCCCAGCTGAATCGGCCGAGGCCGCGGACCAGGTGGCGGTGCGCGTGATGCGAGCGCCCGTTCCCGCCGAGACCGCCGCGGCGCTTGAGGCATATGCCGGCAAGGACGAGAAGCTGCGGATTGTCGGCGGCGACATCTGGATCGTCTTTTCCCGCGAGATGCCGAGTTCGCGGCTGCTTGCGGCGGTGAGCCACAAACGCCTCGGCATCGGCACGTCGCGCAACTGGAACACCGTGCGCCGCCTGGCCGAAATGATCGCAGAATGAACGGGGCGGCTCGCGCCGCCCCGAGTCTGTTCAGGCCTTGGCTATCCTGGCTCCGGCACCGAGTGCCATCGTGCGCAGCACGTAGTAGATGACGCCGGCAATTGCCACGCCGAAGAACCAGCCATAGACGCCCCACCATGACGGCAGCAGGCTGGTGAAGTTGGGCAGGATCGAGGAGAAGACCGCGCCGATACCGGCGGCGATGAAGGCATTGACATGCCAGCCGCCCTGAAAGCGGAATTCGCCATTCTCCCTGTAGAGTGCCTCGACGTCGACCTCGCCCTTCCGGATCAGGTAATAGTCGACCATCATCACGCCGAAGATAGGCCCCATCGTCGCGCCAATGATGTTGACGAAGGAGGCGGCACTGCCTTCCCAGGGCGCGAATGGATAGAGCACCAGCGCGATCAGCGCCGCGATGTAGCCGCCCTTCTTGAAGTCGATCTGGCGTGGAAAGACATTGGAGAAATCGAAGGCCGGCGACACGAAGTTCGCCACCACATTGATGCCGAGCGTCGCCACCGCAAAGGTCAGGGCTGCGAGCGCCGCCAGGAACCAGCTGTCGAATTTCGCCGAAATCTGGTCGGGATGCAGCAGCACCTCGCCATAGACGTCGAAGGCGGCGATCGTGGTGACGCCGGCGACCAGCGAGAACAGGATAAGATTGACCGGCAGGCCCCAGATGTTGCCCTTGCGCAGCGATGCCTTGTCCGGGGCGTAGCGCGCGAAATCGCAGAAGTTGAGATAGAGCGCGGAGAAATAGGTCACCCAGATCGCGGCCACCGCAAACAGCGAGGTCCAGGAGCCCGGCGTGCCCGGCACGCCCGCGTCCTTTGTCTTTTCCAGCAGCACATCCATCGGGATGTCGCTGGTGAAAGCGAAGGTGCCTGCCTTGATGCAAAGATAGATCGCCAGGATCAGCATCATCACCCACACCGCCGGTCCGGCCCAGTCCTGGAAGCGGCGCACCGTTTCCATGCCTTTCTGGATGATCAGGAGCTGCAGCGCCCAGATGACGGCGAAACAGATCACCTCGAGCCCGGAGTGGCCGAGGAAATGGGTGCCCTGGTTGAAGTCGGCGAACCATTGCGAGCGGATCAGCAGGGCTACGATCGCCCCGGAGGCCGCCGCCGTCTGCGCGCCGTACCAGAAGCAGGCGACGATGGCGCGCACCAGCGCCGGTATGTTGGCGCCCCAGATGCCGAAGGAGGCACGCGCCAGGACAGGGTAGGGCACCCCGGTCTTCACGCCGGCATAGCCGACCATGTTCATCAACGCATAGATGATCAGCGAACCGATACCGATGGCGATGATGAAGTTGACGAAGCCGCCGCAGAACAGGAACAGGCTGGCAGCGAGATAGTAGCCCCACAGGCTGTGGACGTCCGACGTCCAGACGTTGAAGATCGAGAACGGTCCCCAGTTTCGAACCTTCGCCGGTGCGAGATCCTCATTGTACAGGTCCGGTGATGCGCCTTGTATGGTCATTGCTATGTCCTCCCCTTGTTACCGCACGCGCCTCCACGCATGGCACGCAGGTTAAGCCTGACGCAGGGGAACCGGCAAGCAGACGATTTGCCGGCTTTGGCCTTAAAGTCATTCAATGAGAAACGCGCTTATCGGCATGGCGTCGTTGAGCTTCTAGCGCCGGCGATTCGGTGGGGTGACACCGATCGCTCGACCTAAGCTCCAGAGTCCACCTTGTGCGTGATCAGGGCGGCAAGCTTTTTGGGCGCTTGTGCGCGATAACTCTCATCGAGCCATGACTTCAGTTGTCCCATCGGTGGCAGTTCGTCCGGTGCTGGTTCGAACGTCACCCATCCGCTCTTGCCAAGGCCGTACTCCGTCGGCGACGCATAGTGGAGCTTTCTCGCCTCGTCGCCGCTGTAGGGGAGTTTGAGGGAGATGCTGAACGGTTCGCCTTCCAGGCTCAAATAAGCAAAGGTCTTGCCTTTCACCGCGAGATCGTCGTGACCAGGCCACGGACTCTTTGTCTCTGCGCCTGGATAGGTGAGGCCGAAGGCGCGCAGTTCCTTGAGAACGGTATCGGTCGAAGCGCGCGATTTCCTACTCATCAACTCTCCTCCATCGCTGTCAGCGGCTTACGGTCCGGCTTCGAGAAAAGCCCGGGCAAAACCGGGCTGCACGGCTTCTATCGTTCCATCGGGCAACTTCAAAAGCCGGTCGATTGCGATGCCGTAGAGCCGCAATCGGCCCTCGAGCAGCCGCGCTGCTTCGTCGATATTACCCTGTTCGGCCTGTAGCAGGGCGCGGTGCATCACGTCCCGAAAGGTCAGCCGGAGTTGCAGGAACATCTCGGCAAAAGCTTGCGGGTCGGGCACGTCGAGAATGCCTTCCTCGCTTCCCTTCCTGAGCAGATTTGTGATTATCGGCTCGGCCAGTTCCCTGGCCGCCTGGTCGACCCGATGGAAGAGGGCAAGGTTCTCGGGCCGGAACACGACGAAGAACGTTTTTCGCAATTGCGGGGCAAGCTCGATGTTCAGCCGTCGCGAGCCGGCAAAGAGTGCATTGAGCCGGCCAATCCCATCGAGTGACGGGTCGTCGAGGACGGGTTGCAGCTCGGCAAGGCTGTCACGTGCGAGACGTCTGGCGAGCGCCTCCAGCAGGGCCTCCTTCGACGCGAAATAGTGATAGAACGCACCCTTCGACAAGCCGGCCTCGCGGATGATGTCGTTCACCGTCGTGTTGTCGTAGCCATGCTCGAAGAAAAGCCGCTGGGCACAGTCGAGGAGCTCGGCGGATCGTATCTCCGGCGGCTTTATCACTCGGGGCAAAATCGACCTCATAAAGTACAGGGGGCAAGAGGAGCACGAACCGTTTCTTTATGCAACTTTTATAGACCGACGGTCGGTCTAATGCTATGTCTGCCACCGCTCCGACGTTCGCATTCGATGGTGGAAGGAGAGCTTCTTGCGACGGATACGCTGGACTGTCGGCATCGTTCTTGTCGCGGCGACTGCTGCTTTCGGCGCTTGGTATGTGTGGCAGCCGGCCAAGGTTTCGATCGTGACGCCACAACGCGGCGACGCGGCGGAGATCGTTTACGCGAGTGGCTCGGTCGAGCCGCGAACCTGGGCCAAGGTGACTCCCGTTGTCCGCGAGAGGATCGTCGAGCAGTGTAATTGCGAGGGGTCGAGGGTTGCACAAGGCGATGTGCTCGCCAAGCTCGACGACAGCGAGGCCCGGGCTGTGCTTGGCGAGATCGAAGCGCGTCAAGCACTCGCCCAAGAAGAGCTCCGGCGGCTGACCGTGCTTGCCGAAAGGCGTGCGGCAAGCCAGCAGGCGCTCGATCGCGCGCAAAGCGAGCTTGGCCAGATCGAAGCGCTGGTTGCCGGACAGAAAGCGCGGCTCGACACCTACGTCTTACAAGCGCCGAGCGCCGGCGTCGTGCTCAGGCAGGACGGCGAGGTCGGTGAGGTCGCCGAACTCGGCACGGTGTTGTTCTGGGTCGGCGAGCCGAAGCCGCTCCTGGTGGTCGCCGAGGTGAACGAGGAGGACATTCCACGGGTCGAGATCGGCCAGCGCGCGCTGCTTAAATCCGATGCGTTCCCTCGGCAGAATCTGGAAGCGGTGGTCGACAGCATCACGCCCAAGGGAGATCCGGTGACGAAGACCTATCGCGTCCGCTTCCGCCTGCCGGACAATACGCCGCTTCGTATAGGCATGTCGACCGACGTGAACATCGTCATCCGCGTTTCGAAAAATGCGCTGTTGATCCCGTCGGTTGCGGTGGATGGGAACAAGGTGTTCGTAGTCGAAGGCGACAAGGCCTGGCGGCGTGAAATCCGCACGGGCATTCGTGGCACCAATGGCGTCGAGGTACGGTCAGGCATCGACGAGAAGGCCAGCATCGTCTCGCCCTATCCCGCTGACCTCGGCGACGGTGCGCGCGTGAGCATCGCCGCCGCGCAGGAGAGATAGGCAACGATGGCGCTGATCGTCGACATTGCCGTAACGCATATCGCCGGCCGCGGCCGCCAGACGCTGGTCGCCATAGTCGGCGTCGCGGTGGGTGTCGGCTTCTCAATTGCGATGGCAGCGCTGATGCAAGGCGGGCAGGACGATTTCGTCAAGCAGCTCGTCGACACGATGCCGCATGTCGACATCACCGACGAGCAGCGCACCGCCCGCCGGCAGCCGGCCGAGGACTACTTCGAGACCGTCGCCATCTCCGGGCTCCGGCCACGCGACGATCGGCGCGGCATCATCAATCCGACCGCCGCGACCTCCCGGCTGGAGAGCTGGATTCCCGGCCGGTTCGCAGCAAGCCTCAAGACTCAGGGCGTGATCCGCTATTCCAGCCGCGAAGTGGGCGCAGCTATCATCGGGGTCGATCCGCAGCGCGAGACCGGCGTTTCACCGATCGTCGGAGAGTTCGTCGAAGGCAGCTTTTCGGCACTTGCCGCGGGCGGCAACAACGTGCTGATCGGCAACACGATGGCGAGCCGGCTCGGTGCCGGATTCGGCGATACGATAACGGCGGTCTCCTCGGAAGGGCTGACGCGCAATTTCAAGATCGCCGGCCTTTTCCACACCGGCACCACCGCGCGCGACGAAGGCGAAGCTTATGTGCTTTTGAAGAACGCGCAGATTCTCTCAGCGCGGCCAAACGCCATCAACGAGATCCGCATCAAGCTCGACGACCCCAACCGCGCTCCCGCGGTGGCGCATCGTGCAGAGGCCGAACTGGGCTACAAGGCCGTGGCGTGGCAGGAGGCCAATGAATCGATCCTCGAAGCACTCGTCGTGCGCAACGTCATCATGTACACCGTCGTCGGCGCGATCATGCTGGTTGCTGGCTTCGGCATCTACAACATCATCTCCACCATCACGCACGAGAAGGCGCGCGACATCGCCATCATGAAGTCGCTTGGCTTCCCGGAGTCCGACATGCGCCGGCTCTTTCTGCTGGAAGGCGTGGCGATCGGCGCTGCCGGCTCTGTGCTCGGCGGGGTGCTTGGCTTCTCCATGACCTATGCACTGTCGCTGGTGCGTTTCGAGATCGCCGCGACTGGCCAGGAGATGACCCGGCTGCCGATCGCTTGGAGCTTGATGCACTACGTGATCGCGTCGGCTTTCGCGCTGGGCTCGGCGGCAGTGGCCGGCTACCTGCCGGCGCGCCGTGCGGCGCGCCTGAACCCCGTCGAGATTATCCGAGGCGCGTCATGAGCGCACTCATCGAGACCGAAAAACTGACGCGCGTGTTGCCCGAGACGGTTCCCGTCACGCTGGTCAAGGACATCACGCTCGCGATTAACGAGAGAGAATTCGTCGCCATCACCGGACCCTCCGGCTCCGGCAAGTCCTCGTTGCTCTATTTGCTCGGGCTGCTCGACCGGCCGACCGCTGGGACGTTGAGAATAGGCGGCCGCGACACCGAGCCGATGAATGAAAGGGAGCGCGCGCAGACACGGCTTTCGACGCTGGGCTTCGTCTTCCAGTTTCATTTCCTTCTGCCGGAATTCACGGCGCGCGAAAATGTAGAAATTCCAATGCGCAAGCTTGGTCGGCTGGCCCGACCCGTGATGCGCGAACGGGCTGGCGAGTTGCTGTCATCGCTGGGGCTCGGCGAACATCTCGACAAGCGGCCGGACCAGCTTTCGGGAGGCCAGCGTCAGCGCGTCGCGGTGGCACGCTCGCTCGCCAACGACCCGCCGCTTATCCTGGCAGACGAGCCGACGGGGAGCCTCGACAGCAAGAGCTCGGAGCAGGTGTTCACAATCCTGCAGAATCTGGTGCGCGAACGCGGCAAGACGGTCGTGGCAGTCACGCATGACCTGGACATGGCCGCACGCATGGATCGCCGCATTCACATGGTGGACGGGAAGATCAGCTGAACCGGGCCACGGCGCGATCAGGCCACCGCCGACGTCTCGAAACTGGCCTCGAGCCAGGCTATTGCGCCGGTCACGTCGTCGAGGGCATAGTTTGCGGCCGTCGGTCCGTTCGGCTTCACGCGGATGGAGATGCCGCCAATTTTATTGATCGCCTCGAAACCGTGTTCGTCCGATGTATCGTCTCCGAGGAATATCGGCCGCCGGCCGACAAAGGGCGGAATGTCCATGAAACGCCGGATGGCAGCACCTTTGACGGCTTCCAAAGGCATGAGCTCGACGCCGGCGTTTCCCGGAAGCACCCGATAACCCTTCGGAAGCCGGGCCAATGCCTGTTCGACGAGCTGGATTGCGGGTGCAAGCAGTTGCGGTGCTGCTCTTGTATGAACGGCAAGGACCGGCCCCTTGCGCTCGACATAGACCTTGCCGCTGCCGAGTTCGGCCTCGATCTCGTCCGCAAGGGCGGCGATGTCGGCCGGCGCGTCGGCGGCATCGATCGGACCGCTCGGCGTCAGCCGGTGCTCCAGCCCATACAGTCCGGCGATCCGCAGCTTCAGCGGATGGAATAGCTTGTCCACGGCGGGAATCGATCGGCCGGTGATGAAGGCGACCGCACCATCCAGCCGCCGCTCGATGCGTTCCAGCAGATTGCGCAATTCCTCGCCGACGAACACCGCGTCGGGATGGGCAGCGTGTTCCAGCAGGGTTCCGTCGATGTCGAGGAAGAGCGCCCATTGCCCTTCCGACAGGTTCAACGCCAGCGGTTGTTCAAAGCTTTTCACGACGCTGCCTTCCGAGCCCGCTCGAACATCGAGATGACGTTGTTGGTGTTCGATGGCGGGCGCTCGCCGGTTCCGGTCACCCTGTCGAGATCGCCGCGTTTGCGCAGGCGCGCGGCGTCCAGCAGCATACTGCCGGCCCAGCGGTAGACATTGTTGTCGCGGACCATCTCGCGCATCGGCCGCAAACGTTCGCGCTGCTCTTCCGGCGTCATCGTCAGCGCCTGCAACAGCGCCTCGCTCATCATGGCCGCATCGTAGGGGTTGACGATCAGCGCTTCCAGCAGTTCGCGCGAGGCACCGGCGAAGGTGCTGAGCAAAAGCACGCCCTGTTCGTCGTCGCGCGCTGCGACGAATTCCTTGGCGACAAGGTTCATGCCGTCATGCAGACTGGTGACCATACAGATGTCGGCGGCGCGATAGACCTCGTAGACCTGCTCCTGCCGATGATGTTCGGCGACCATCAGGATAGGGCTGTATGTCTCGCTGCCATAGCGCCGGTTGAGCTCCTCGGCACAGCGGCGGCATTCGTCGTGGAGTTGCTGGTAGGCGGGCAATGTCCCCCGGCTCGGCGCGGCGATCTGCAGGAAAACCACCTTGCCTATCCATTCGGGATATCTCGTGAACAATTCGTCCAAGGCATGGAAGCGATCGAGAATGCCTTTCGTGTAGTCGAGGCGCTCGACGCCAACGCATAGTTTGGTATCCGCAGACAGGCCGAATCTGTCGCGCACGCTGGCGCGGCACTCCTCCACAGACGGCAGTTTTGCCAGCAATTGGGCCGGCCATTCTATGGAAATGGGATAGGCGTGGACCAATGTGGTCTGCCCACCATAGGAGATTGCCGCGTCTGCCCGTTCGATCCGGCTCTCCAGAAAGCGGTCGACACTTTCGGTGAAGTTGTTGGCATGGAATTGGGTATGAAAGCCGATGATCGAACTGCCGAGCAGTCCTTCCAGGATCCGCTCACGCCACGGACAGATGCTGAACACTTCCGAATTGGGCCAAGGGATGTGCCAGAAGGTGATGACTATCGCGTCCGGCAGGCGCTGGCGAATCATGCGTGGCAGCAGCGCAAAATGGTAGTCCTGCACCAGCACGATCGGCCGTTCGTTGCGGGCTTCGGCAACCACCGTATCGGCGAATTTCCGGTTGACGGCCTCGTAGGCGTCCCAGTCCGAGGCGCGAAACACGGGGCGGGTGAAGGCGATATGGCAAAGCGGCCATAGGCCCTCATTAGCGAAGCCCAGATAATAGCCCTGATATTCCTCCTCCGTCAGCCAGACCCTGCGCAGCGTGTAGGACGGATTGCCCGGCGGCACCTGCACCCGGTCGTCCTTGTCGACGGTGAGGCGGTCTGCCGTGCCGCCGCCATAGGCGATCCAGGTGCCGGCACAGGCGCGGGTGATGGGCTCGAGTGCCGAAACCAGCCCGCTGGCCGGCACCAAAAGTTGGACCCCGTCATCCTTGATGTTGTGGATGTAGGGTTCGCGGTTGGACACCACGATGACCTGTGCGTCCGGCAGGTCGTCGGCCAGGATCTTGCGCAAAGTGTCGGGCGACCATGTGACCAGTGCCGCATCGGCCGACTGGCCGTTCTTTTCGAACTCGCGCAGCACCTTGCGTGCCGCTTCCGACGCGACATCCTCGCTCGGCGTGTATGCGGCCGCCGTTGCGCGGCCGCGACGCTGGCGGGATATCGACAGGAGAATGGCAAAAGCGGAAAAGCCAAAACTTGCAATCAGCAAAACCCAGAGCAGGTTTACAGTATAATCTGACATGGAATGTGATCTCGCCTCCGGCCGGTCGATAGCCGTTTTTTTATTTGTTTTCTGGTTCGCCGCCGTATGACAACGACAACGTCCCCGCGCCATTTTTGCAACGCACAAACAGGCTATCGGTTCCGGACGATTGCAATGCCGCGCGTCATTTTCGATGCGCCGCAGCGCGGCGGCATCAAGTACGCACGATGAGCGGCACCATCCCCTCATACCGATCGGCGAGAAAGGCGACGACCCGGTCGCCGACACGCTGGAATGTGAGGTCGACCACTGTCGAGCCGACGCCTAGATGCCGCAATGTCAGCGTGTCGATGCCGATCGGCAGCCTTGGGCGGGTGACCCGGATTTCGCTGTTCCAGCCGTCGATTTCGAGCCCAAGGCAGGCCTGCATCAGCATGAAGGCCGATCCCGCCGACCAGGCCTGCGGCAGGCACGCGACGGGATAGGCGATGGGCGCTTCGCCCGGCGACCGGGTAAAGCCGCAGAACAGTTCCGGCAGCCGCATGTTGAAATGGACAGCCGATTCGAACGTGCCGCTCATCAGCCTGACTACGCTGTCGCGCACGCCATAACGTGCCAGGCCGGCACCGCACATGGCGGTGTCGTGCGGCCAGATCGAACCATTGTGGTAGGACATCGGATTGAAGAATATCGCATCGTCGGCCAGCGTCCTCACTCCCCACCCAGAGTGGAACGACGCAGAGAGCAGCTGATCGGCGACCATCTGCGCCCGTTCCGGCTCGGGCAGCCCGACAAAGAGAAGATGGCCGGCATTCGACGTCCGTACCTTGCAGAGCTCGCCTGCACCATCGATCGCCAGTGCATAGAAATTGAGATCGTCCATCCAGAAATGGCGTTCCACCGCGGCGCGCATGGTTTCGGCCCGTTCCTCCCAATGATCGGCCTTGTCGTCCTCGCCGCGGCGGCGGGCGAGGGCCGCCAGCCCACGGAACGCGGCAAAGACGTAGCCTTGCACCTCGACCAGGGCGATCGGCCCCTTGGGCATGCGGCCATCGGCATGGAAGACGGAATCGAAACTGTCCTTCCAGCCCTGGTTGGCAAGGCCGGTCTCGGCGCCGCGCTGGTAGGTAACGAAGCCGGTCGCGCGGCTTGTCTCCTCCGTCCATTCGGCCGCTGCACAGAGCGATGGCCACAGGCCGTCGACGAACGCCATGTCGCCGGTACGATCCGCATAGGCGCAAGCGAGATGAATGTAGAGCGGCGTGGTATCGACGCCGCCGTAATAGCGGCCGAACGGGAGCTCCCGCAGTGCCGCCATCTCGCCCTTGCGGGTCTCGTGCATGATCTTGCCCGGCTGCGAATCGCTGAACGGCGACGTTTCGGTCGCCTGATGCTGGGCGAGAAAGGCGAGTACGCCGCGCGCCAGCCCAGGATTCAACCACAGCATCTGCAGTGCGGAAATCACCCCGTCACGGCCAAATGCCGTCGAGAACCAGGGTATGCCGGCATAGGGGTAAGGTCCGGTTGAAAGCTCGGTGGTCAGCAACGCCACGTCCGCGCGCGCGCGTTCGATCCAGTCGTTGAAGACGCGGCCGGAGCTGTGCACCGTCGCGCCGTGGCGGCGTTTGGCGCGCATGCCGAAGCGAGCGCGGGCGGCGGCAGCCCGAAAACGGTCGCGGTCGGGTGTCTCCGCCACTTCCGGGCCGACCTCGATATAGAGGACCTCGCTGCTGCGCTTCGTCACCGCAACCAGGAAATCCGCGCGGCTGGCGGTCAAATTGTCCGGCGCCTGCGAGAACGAGATCGCCGACAGGCGCACGAGCTGGTCCAGCCCGTCATATCGAAGCACCACGGATGTCGGACTGGTCTCGGCGGCGTGGGCTATTCCGCGCTTGAGCCGGGTCGAACCGCGCACCTCGAACATGTCGCGGAAATCTGCTGCGAAATGCAAGGAAACCCGAATGGCCGACGATTCCTGGCTGTAGTTGGAAAGGGTGATGCGCTCGAACAGCCGGTCCTGCCAAAGCAGCCTGACGCGTTCTATGTGGATCGCGCCCTGCGGAATGTCGCGACCACCGACACTCTGGATCGGCAGATTGGTCAGGTTCGAGGTGAAAAGCACATTGTCCTGGCTGAGCGAGGCGCCGAGCAACGACATTTGCCGGCCACCGACCGTCAGCCGGAATTCCGAAAGCACACGCGTGTCGTCTCGGAAAAAGCCATCGCCGGCGCCGCGGATGTCGCCATAGGCGTCGGCCACCGCGAAGCAGTCGGCTTGCTTGAGGGCGAACAGCCGGTGCGGCTCCCGGGGCGCAACCTCGTCGAGGGAGGCAAGGGCTACGGCGGGATCAAGCTTACGCTCGTCGAGTTGATTCATACGTCACAAGCTCTGTCGTTTCGTTCCAACGTCCACAATGACGCCGATCAGGACGCTCTGGCTTCACCGGGAGTACCGATCAGGCGCGCATAGGCAGCCACATAGTCGTGGGCCATTCTCGTGGCAGAAAAACGGTTTTCGAACACGGATCTCACCTGTCGCCTGTCGAGGCGCAGCAATTCCGGTATCGAGGTGACTGCGGCATCGACCGTATCGACAAGGAAACCGGTCACGCCGTGGTCGATGATCTCCGGCAGGGCACCGCATTTCCAGGCGATTACCGGCGTGCCACAGGCCATAGCCTCTATCGCGGCAAGACCGAACGGCTCCGGCCAATCGATCGGAAACAGCAGGCCGGCCGCCTTGCCGAGGAATTCCGCTTTTCTGTCCTCTTCGATCTCGCCGATATAGTCGACACGGTCGCCGTCGATCAGCGGCTCGACCGTGTCGTGGAAAAAAGGGCGGTCGTCGTCGCCGATCTTTGCCGCAAGCTTCAGTTTCAGCCCGGAGCGCAAGGCGATCTCAATGGCACGGTCCGGGCGCTTGTCGCGCGACAGCCGGCCGAGAAAGGCCAGATACGGCTCGTCCGCATTCGTCTCGAAAGTCGGCTCGTAGATATTGATCGGCAGCCCGTGATGGATGGTCGCCAGCCAATTGGCCCTGGGTAGCCCGGTTCTCTGGCTGCGGGAAATGGAGATCATCGGAAAGCGCGGAAAATGTTCGTAGGCCGGGGCCAGGTCGACATAGTCGAGCCTGCCATGCGGTGTCGTCACCGTCCGGTCAGGCATGTGTTCGAAGAAAGGAAAATGCAGGAAGTGGCTGAGATGGAAATGGATGATGTCGAACTGTTGCGCGCGGCTCCTCACCTCGGCGAGCATCGAGAGATGCGCCGCCGTTTCGGATTTGTGCGGGCGAGAATCGAGACGGAGCGCGCGCTCGCGACACGCCACCAATTTCGCCGACGTCTTGGTATCGCCGCTGGCGAACAGGGTCACGTCATGGCCAAGCTCGACCAATCCTTCGGTCAGATAGGAGACGATGCGCTCCGTCCCTCCATAGAACCGGGGTGGCACGGATTCATGGAGCGGCGCCACATGGGCTATTCTCATGTTTTGGCATTTCCCTCAAAAAGACTGCTCGTGGCATCGAAATGCATCAGCCGCGCTAACGTTCCCGTACAATGGCAAGATGTCACCCAATTGGGGCAAGATGTCACCCAATTGGAGCTGCCGGGCGCGTCCACCGCTGCTCGTCTCGTGCAGCCAACATTTTTCAGGCCAAGCCCTCTTTTGCCGGGAACCAAAGTCGGGTTCGCGAGTTTAGTGGGGTTCGATCGCACGCATCCGGTCGACGGGGAGGAAATGATGGACCGCTTGCAATTCTTTTCGCCCGTGCGGGTTTTGCGCGGACAGGGACAGCCTGTGGAGGAGATCGACAGCGTTGCCGAAGCAATGGCATTCTTGCGAAAATGGCCGGCGGGGCGGCGCGGGCCGGTTTACCAGTGCGCCGTGAATTGCTGCGCTGCGGCCATCGCCGGCCGGATGTCGGCCGAGGAAGCGAGAAAGGCTTTTGCCGGCTTCGCCCGGATCACCCGCCTGCTCGAGGGCGATCGGCCGTTGCCGATGAGCGGCGAGGATCGGCATCGCGATCACGCCTTGAGGCGATAGCGCCGACTGCCGCAGATGGTCCGAGCAAGGGTGGCATTCAGCCGGAGCGCCCGATCGGCGACCGACGAGCAGCGCCGGCAAGGTGTCGTAGAGCGTTGCCCAGTAGGGGCGTAAAACTCACGCCGGTATTCCGGCACTATCCAGTAGACTGCGGCAATGGTCGTGAGCGTAACGATGAAGCCGATGAGCTTGCGCACGACACGCTCGACTTCAAGCGCTCGCATCGGCTTCGCCTGCAATCCCGTTGAACGCCTTCGAAACGTCTGGAAATAAGCCGTGTCGACCGCGATCATTGCTGCAGTAGTAGCTGCAATGACAGTCATGGCCTGCAAATGCACAGGCCAGCTTCTGTCGGCGAGCATCGCGACGGTGAGCGCAAGACCAAGCAATCCTGCAAGGTCGGTGAGGGGCGCGGTCGCCGATTTCGGTCGGAGCGTCATACTACTACTCCCGTTGTCGTGAGGATCGATCGTCGTTGCCGGCCGCGTGGTCGCCGCCACGGTTCAACTCGAGTGGCGCCGCCACCGGAGCCGCTTGAGCAACCGCTACACTCCGCCGCTGCCGTTAGACCCGCCGCTGCTTGTTCCGTCGTTGCCGCCACTGGATCCGCTGCTGCCGCTCGAACCGCTGCTGCCGCTTGAGCTGCTGGCGCCGCTCGATCCGCTGCTGCTTGAGCCGCCGATAGGCCCCTTGCTCGCCTTCTACAGACCGACCTATGGCAAATCAAAGTCGCTTCGGTTGTCTCGGGGTAAGGCCCGTGATGACCATTGCGGTTGCCGTGGCCGCCATGGTCATCATTGTGAACCGGAGTAAATTCCGAAATTGTACATAGATACCTCGCTTTCTGACGCCTCGCTTCTCGGGCTCGCGCCCAAGCGTCCTGATTGTCGAGTGGGCGTTTGCGACAGCCCGCATACGGATCGCTTACGCCTCAGCGGTCGGGGCTCAGGGTCGGCATAAAAGTTGGACGAAGCGCAGACAATGGTGCCGCATTGCGGTATTTCGACCGGAAAAGGCCAAAGATGCACTTTTGGGGGAATGGATAATGTCGAAACGGCTTAGACTGGTGCTGGGAACGGTCGGCGCAATTGCCGTCGCCATTGTCTGGGGGATCGTCGCCACGTCGATGGGTGTGCCATCGATTCTGATCACTGTAGGAGCGGTCGCGATCGGCGCGGGCATCTACAGCTATGTCGATCGAAGCCGAAGCTGATCCGGTTATCAGGCTACGGGCATAGCGCAAAAATCCCACGGTCGCAGACTGTCTGCGGCAATGCTCAGTGTACGAAAATTACCAACGACAGCGTTCTGTGGAACGAGTGGCCTGCCGAAGCTATTGTGGTGGCGGTCCGAGACGCCCCCGCCTCGGGTCATTGGCTCACCCAGCCGAGTGGTCCGCTGCTACCCAATGGCAGCGGACCTTCATCCGGAGGACAGACCCGGAAGACGGACATTGTGCCGAATCGAGGGAGGACGATGGTCGTTGACGAGATTGCCGCGCGGCGCCTGAAAATTCTGCTCAAGCAATACATGGAGACCAGGAAGAGGCGCCACGATGCGGTTTCCACCGCAGCGGCTGAGATCGCGATCAGGGCTGTCATGCCGAATTGCCCGGTCTCCGGAAAAGCCCCGGACAACATGATTGCGGCATGTGCGTTCGAACACGGGCTGGGGGTGCTGTTCGATCGACCTGACGCATGAAGGCCTAAACGCCATGAATCCCAACGCCAAAATCGCACGGTGCTGTCGTGCACAAATCCGACGCTGTTCCTGAGGCGCTCGCGACTAAAGCGCATCGCGCCGATCAGCCTCATGCGACGCGCTTTAAGTGCTTGTTTTTGTACATGTCGTTGTCGCAAAACCGCTGCACACTTTTGCGCGACATGCATTAGAGAAACCGACCCACCGGAGGAGCCATGCCGAGATATTTTTTCCATTTCCGAAACAATGAGGGCCGCTTGACGGAAGATTTCGAGGGTCAGGAGTTGGACGGTTTGTCCGCGGCTCAGGATAACGCAATGGCTTCGGCCAAGGAAATCCTGGCCGAGGGCCTGCTCAGCGGCAGCCCGGTCCTGACAGGTCTTTCCTTCGAAATCTGCGACGAGAACCGGAAGCTGCTTTTCCGATTTCCATTCTCGGAAGCTGCCGAAAAGGCCGGCGCTCGACCGTGATTGGCCAAAAGCCCCACGATGCGGGCGAGCTTTGATCGAGCCTGGCTGAAAACCGCATGTCGCGGCAAGACGGTCGTTGGTGCAAATCAGCACCATTCGACGCGCATCTGCTTTAGGGCGTTGCCTTGCTGCGCGCAAATATGTGATGAAGAGGCGCGGCGCCGTCGTTTGCGGCGCGCAGCGCAAACGGGGCGGGTATTAACTCCCGGCTGGGAATCGACTAACTTCCGAACTGGCCAGGGCACGTGACCGTGATCTTGAGTCGCAGTGCATGGCGTCCATTCCCGATGTTGGCTTATTACGAGCGACGGAAGGCGCTTCCTTGCGGCAATAAGGCCACGTCCTTCAGCCGGAACTCGACGTCATTCGCGTCTGATGCCGGCAGAGCTTCTCTTCTGTCCGTGTTATGAACATACCGAATGATGGAGGATACGGATGAAATTGAGAGACGCGGCACTTGCTGTTATTTCGAAAAAACGCAGAGGCGCGGTTTGGTACAAGGTCTCTCAGAAGAAAGCCGACAAATACGGCTTCTATGTCTATTCCAGCCACATGGTCTGGAAGGATCAGTCATTTTTCCGCAAGGCGCTGCAGCGAGTCAAAAACATCCGCGGGATTCCAGATCCGCGAGCTTTCGTTCTGCAAAGCTGCTTGCGATCGATCGAGCGTGTCGACGGCGATGTGGCCGAATGCGGCGTAAGGCAAGGCCGGTCGACGATATTCATGCTGATGAGCGATCTTCGAGCACGGCACTACCATCTTTTCGATTCGTTCGCAGGCTTGTCGGAACCGACCGCGGAGGATCGCAAGCAAAACGGCCGAACGTCATGGAAGTCCGACGATCTCAGCACCGACGAGACAATAGCCAGAGAGAATATTTCAGGCGTCAGCAACACCACGTTTCATGTCGGATGGATACCGGAAACTCTTTCAGGCGTAGCCGACCGACGTTTCGCCCTGGTCCATATCGACGTCGATCTATACGAGCCGACACGTGATGCGCTTGCCTTCTTCTACGATCGAGTGTGCGCGCATGGCCTGATCATATGCGATGACTACGGCTCTGCGCTCTGTCCTGGAGCCCGAAAGGCCTTTGACCAATTCTTCGAAAGTCGCCCGGAAGGCATCATCGAACTTCCGACGGGACAGGCAATTGTCGTAAAGGCAAGCTAGCGCTGGATGGCCGCGGCTGCGTCACGGCAATTGCTGACGGTGGCTGTGGGCCGCGGATCGCGTTTATTGGAGGCTCCAACTGAGGCAGGACGGTTCAGCCGACAACCCTCAGTGCGCTTACCGCGAACTCGCATCGCAGTCTTACCGCCCCGGCACGGACGGACTTAGAACCAGCGCTTCGAATTCATCGTAGCGATCGGGGCAAAGCAGCCTGACATAGTCGAGCGCCTGCAGCGAATTGTCGCTCGAGTGCAGAGCGTTCAGACGCTTCTTGTCTGCGAGTTGCGCGGTCCGTTTTCTTAATTTTTTCTTCAGCAAAAGACGTTTGTTATCGACAAAGGCGCGTCCGATTTCCACCTGCTCGGGCATCGGCAATGGGTTGGGGTCAAACGTGACGATGAAATGGGCTGGCACGCCAGCCGGTTCGCTGTCTTGCGACGATGCCCAGTTGCCGCCACGAAAGAGCGAAGCAATTTCCATCCTCCGTTCCACGGGTATCATTTCGGACAGCTTGATGTCGAAGCCTTCCGCGGCAAGTATCGTTTCGATCGGACCAACCAGCTCGTATTTCAGCGCGGCTTCGCGGACGATGAACACGGCCAGGCCTGGCAAGTAGGATGACCTGACCGCATATCTCGACCGGACGAATTCGTTCGATCTTGCCACGAAATTGATCGTTTCGCTTTCGGGGAACCATTTCTCGCGCCGCAATAGCGCTTCCATGTCGCTCAACGTCCGAACCCGAGCGACGCCTGCCTTGTCGCAAAGCCGCATGAGCTCGGCAAACCGTGCTTCGTCGTCCCAGGTTTTCGGCAGTAGGGTTTCATCCTTGCCCAGCACTCCTGGCTGCCTGTGAAAAAGCAAATGATAGCAATAGCTCAACAGCGCGTCGGCTGGACACGGATGCCATTCGCCCCATTCGCCCCGCTCGCGCCGCGCAAGCAAGTCCAGGGCGCGGGCAGGGGGCAGATAAGCGACATTGCCATCCGAATGGCCCGGCACGCTAAACGGCGTATAGACGTCGAGGGGGATCGTGCCAAAACGCTCTGTCATTCGCCGCACCAGTTCGCCGGCATCGTCATTGTGGACCAGCAGATCGATATCGCCTGAAGTCGACGGATCCCTGATCTTTTGCGCCGACCGCAGCGTGCTGTAGCGAAGGTCCGCGACGGAACTGAACATGTCCACGATACCGCGGCCAAGCGCGGCATAGTATTTGGCGCTACGCTGCTTGCGCGCGACGTTCTCGAAGACAAGCCAGCGCGACCTGTGGCAGCTAGCGGCAGCCGGCATCATTACCTGCCCGCGCCAGGCGAGCCGCCCACGCCGCAAGTGATTTAGCAACAGAAGCCCGGCGAGAAACGAACGTGCGCTGGCCCTTACGAGCAAGAGCCTTGCCCCCCCTATATGCTTTAGATCCTTCGAGCGCAGCGCCATGGCGGACCGGCCCTCGAGCAGCACGACATCCGCATTGTTGCGACCGACATCTTTGGCGCTTCGATACGTCAGACGAAGTTGGTCAGGTGATGCCGGACCGTTGCCATAGATTGCGACATCGCGCGCACCAGCACCCCGGATCGCTTCGGCAAGCCCAGCGTCCCGCGGCAGAAAGATGGCGACCTTCTTCTTGTCGAAGACGTCGGAAGGCAACAAGTGGTTTCTAGGCGGGCTTGAGATCGTCGATGTCGCCATAATTTGCCGCGTGAATCCGTTGCCAATCCGCACTGTCGAAAAATTCGTAGTTTCCGTCGTTTCGAGCGAGCCGATGTCGATTGTGGTCCAGGGTGGCGCAGAACCGGAACCATTTGTCGTACCAGCTTGCCAGGAAGTCAGGGGAATCATACCGGACGTAAAGGCCTTCGTAGCGCACCTTGGCGTCCGGTTTCATCCGTTTCTTGTTCAACTCATTGGCGGCCAGTTGCGAACGGATACGCGCCTTGGGCGTCATCATCGTGAATATCGAGAGGTGTTCGGCGCAGCGAATGAATTCCGCCGCCGGATCGCGCTCATAGGTTCCAAGCGCGCGCTCATAAGGCCGAAAGAAATCATAGTGCAAAACGACATGATCGAGCGGGCCATCTGGCAGCCGCCTTATCTCGTTCGCGTCGGCTTGCGCGGTTACTCCCTCGGGCAAACCCAAGGACACACGAAACGCTTGATCGTTGATGAGCCGATTCTTGAACGTACTTTTTCCGGAACTGGTCGGTCCGGCCACAACGGTCAGATGCTTGATACGTCTTTTGGTAGCAACCACCAGAAAACTGTTTCGCGGCTTCGACGGGACAATTTGGACAGGTTCGAATGTCGCCATGTGCTGATTGAAGATCCCTTCCATCGCGGCGACGTTCGGTAGAAAGGTGCGCCCGGCGACTTCGTGCATCCTCCTGGCCCAGGGAACGTCGATAGCGGGACCGGGCGTCCGAAAGCGCGAAAACAACTTGCTGGGCTGGTTCGGCAATTCGAGAACCAGACGTTCGCGCGCCATCGCCGCCATTCGTCGCAAGGCATGGATCGGGTCGAACAGTTGTGGCAAGACGTTCAGGCAGGCGACGACATCGAAGCTTCCAAGATCTCCGATCCGCTCGAAATCCGCTTCCAGGTATTCAGGCGAGAGTCCCGTCTGCTCTGCTTTTTGCCGAGCAATCAGTACATTCTCACGAATGAGTTCAACTCCGACAGCCCGCGTCGCGCCGCGGCGAAGCGCCTCGAGACACAGTTCGCCATGGTGACTGCCAATATCAATAAAGGTCTTACCCGCTATCTTGTCGTTGAAGACGCTATCGTTGCGGAAGCCGGCATAGTCGGCGGCATCCTGCCGTGCAGCACCCAACACGGTAAGCATCTCGATCAGAAACTGCGTGACATGCATTTGCCCCACTGGCCGCCGCGAACTTGAAAAACGGGTTCGACCCCCCAATTGCCAATTGCCCGAAGTGTTCCACTAAAATAGCAATTTCGCAACAGGCCGGCTAACGAACTCGTGCAGAACCGACACAGGAAGCGGTTTTTAGCAATACGGGCGACATTGGTCCTGAGTATCTGGGTTAGGATGCGAGAAACTTCGCGACCGGGGCCGTTGGACCATCTGCCTTCAGGCTTTGGAACGAGCGCGAGTGAAGTTGCGGTCCATGGGAGTTCCTTTCTGTTCCTTTCTCGCGATTGCGTTTTCAGGGTTTTCTGGGAAGTGTCAATTTTGGGCGGATATCTGCTCGGCCCAAGGCCAGCGCCCGCTCCCCGTCAAGGAAGCCAGTCCCGCGCGGCTAGTGAAAAAAAGTTGTGGTTCATGTTCTCAGACAATCGCCTGCCATCGACGTAACTCTGATATGCGGCAGAAGCCCGAATTGCTTTCACAAACGCTGCAATCGTTTCAACAGATGTTATTTCGGCACTTTCGCATCGATGGGGGTCTCCGTCACATCGATCCGTTTGGCGGAAGCGAACTCGATCATGAAAGGTGCCGTAGCCTTGTTCTGGCGTATTTTCCCAATGCAGTCATTCATCGAATCGCCGAATCGGCATAGGGGCGTGGAGGTTATCTCCACGTCCCCTGCCACACCACCCCATCTCAGAACCAGAAACTGCAAGCTTTGGACATGCAGTGAAGGACGTTTGGTCTCGAGTGATTTCACCATTTGTCTTGCATCTCGAAGATGACTGGCTTGCACTTGAGCCTATCACCCCAGACCGGGTGTTTCCCCGTCGCACTCGAGCAGAGAAACTTGTAACAAAAGAGCTCGGGTGGAACGGGCGTGACGAGTTTCGCAGGCGAACGGAGAAAGTAAGATTTCTAAGCGTTAGAATTTGGAAGAGAAAGTATCCTAACTTTGGAACAAGCCCGGCTTTCTTCTCGGGAGATTTTATACAGGAGTGCAGTGCACTACTGGTTCCGGATCTTGACCCAGAAAAGCAGCAGCGCGCCCACTATAATCGTCCGTTTACAGATTTTACTTCGCGTTACCAATGCCGTCTTTTGTCAGGGATTAAACAACCAGAAATGATCGTAGATATTGGCAGGAAGTGGCGCGAAAACCAAGGTGTATCAAAAAAATCAAAGAACGGCAGAAGTGTTTGGGACAACGCCATGCAAAATCGTTGAGATCGTCAGGCTGTCATTCGGTATCAGGCTAAATGCTCAGAATTCCTGGACGTCGCATCCGGAGTCAAATGCAGGGTTCAGAACTTGCCTATTAGAGATCGAAGATCGAAGCGTCCAGCCTCTCGCCATACCCTGATACATGGGGTGGCCTCTCCGCTCGCACAGCTTAAGATCGAGTGAGGACGAGTTGCAGGAGGGACGGGGTCTACCAGAGAGGGTAATTGTCTCCCGGGTCAGCTTCTTCTTTGGTCCTCCCGCGGCTTTTCGTGACCATCCGCGCCAATGCTATTGCTGCGACGATCAGCAAAGCAGAGGCTATCCATAAAAGGACAGAAGCACTCATCTCAACACCTTGTAAAAGCCTGCAAGGGCAGCGCGAACCTAATCCGGCTCAAAATCACCTCGGTAGTCTATCGCGAGGGAAGGATCCTGCTCTGTTTTCCGAAGAACGCAGTTGCCCGCCACAAGCATATCCAGGTCTGTTCCCATAAAGCATCGAAAAGCGTCCGTGGGAGAGCACACGATCGGTTCGCTGCGAACATTGAAGCTGGTGTTCACCAAAACAGGGCAGCCGGTTAGCGCTTCAAACCGGCTGATCAATGCGTGGTATAGCGGGTTGGTTTCGGCGTGGACCGTCTGAACCCTGGCCGAATAGTCGACATGCGTGACGGCAGGAATGTCGGATCGCCGGACGTTGAGCTTATCTATTCCGAACATCGCTGCCTCTGAGGGCGTCATTGCACGGTGTCGGGACTGCTCAACCGGAGCGACAAGCAGCATATACGGGGATTCTACTTTCAAATCGAACCAGTCCGACACATGTTCCGACAGAACCGAAGGTGCGAACGGGCGAAAACTTTCCCGAAATTTGACCTTCAAATTGAGCGTCTTTTGCATGTGGTCAGAGCGTGGATCGGCCAGGATAGACCTGTTGCCAAGTGCTCTGGGGCCGAATTCCATCCTGCCTTGGAACCATCCGACAGCTTTGCCGGCCGCCAATGCGGTTGCCGTCGTGTCGATAAGTTGGTCGGTAGGCATGACCTCGAAAACAGCTTTGGCTCGGCTGAGCTGCGCTTCAATGTCGGCCTGGTCGAATTCAGGACCGAGATAGGCCCCTTTCATTGAATCTTGTTTGGCTGCGACACGGTTACCGCCGAGTTTTATGTGCCAGGCTGCGAGCGCTGCCCCGAGTGAGCCGCCTGCGTCGCCAGCCGCGGGCTGAATCCATATTTTCTTGAAGGCACCGTCTCTAAGTACTTTGCCGTTTGCTACGCAATTAAGCGCGACGCCACCTGCCAGGCAGAGATTGGGGATCGCAAATTCCCGTGCCAAACCGCGCGTCAGCCGCAGAACGATCTCGTCGGTGACCGCCTGGATAGATGCCGCGACGTCCATATGGAAGTCGGTCAGCAGGTCAGTGTCGGGCCTTCGGACCGGTTGCCCAAAGAGGTCGGCGAACCGTGTATTCGTCATTTTTAGTCCGGTAGCGTAGTCAAAATAGCTCTGGTCGAGACGGAAGGTTCCGTCCGCCCTAAGATCGACCAGCTTTTCAAGGATCAGCGACTTGAACCGAGGCACGCCATAGGGCGCCAGCCCCATTACTTTGTATTCGCCACTGTTTATCTTAAAACCGAGATAATAACAGAATGCCGCATACAAGAGCCCCAGGGAATGCGGGAAATGCAATTCCCTCACGACGTCCAAAGTTGCGCCCCTGCCGATGGCAACTGTGGTGGTTGCTTTCTCGCCCACGCCGTCGAGAGTCAAAATCACAGCTTCGTCAAATGGTGACGGGAAAAACGCACTGGCCGCGTGGCTTACGTGATGCTCGGAAAAAAGGATACGAGACGGATCATTGAAATCAGGGTCAATCCTTCTGAGCTCGTCGAAAATGAGCCTCTTCTGAAACAATTTGCCCCCAACCCAAGCTGGCATCGCCTTTCGAAAAGAGCTGAACCCACGGGGAGCCGCATCGAGATAAGTGTCAATTAGACGCGAAAATTTCAGTAGCGGCTTCTCGTAGAACACGACGTGGTCCACATCTTTCAGCAAGACCCCGCCGGTCTGCAAAACCGACCGAATGGCGTTCGAGGGGAAACGTTCGTCAGCCTTTCGACGGGTGAATCGCTCCTCCTGGGCCGCAGAAACTATGGCGCCGTCAACAACAAGGGAGGCTGCGCTGTCATGGTAGAACGCCGAGATACCTAGGATGTTTGTCACAAGGATGTCTTCAAAACTGACTGGTCATCGAATTCAAATCGTTCCTGCTTTCGCGCACGATCCAGAATGTCTCGTTTGAATGCCCTGGTTGGAGCCGTCGGCTGATTGTTCCGATCAACCGGCGCGCGAAACCGAGGGGGAATACGACACCATAGAACGTCAATGCGCATATCAAATCGGAAAACCAACCATTGGTTTCCGCCCTCTTGGAGAGAGCATTATCGACGTCAGACATTGTTCTGTCCCCATGCAACTAAGTCGATTGAGCCAAAGGGACTCGGCTTGTCAAGGGCGTGCCCCAACTGGCAGAAACATGAGGCTCCCAGTCCGGACTTGGCTGGAATAATACGTCGGTGCGTTCGCAGCGGTCAGGGAGATATTGGTCATGCTCGCGGGCTCCGGGAGGCGGCGCAGCCTTAAATTACCGACATGCAAGGATCCGATCGCAACCACACCCTCTCTTGGTCAACATGGGACAAATCTTAATATAGGATAGGCTTCTTTTTCGACGAGTATAGTATGTTATTTTTATGGATTACATCGGCAACAATTCTTGCTGCAGCATCTGCGCCGATCTCCGTAAAATGCACAGCGTCGCGGTAATTTTCATTAAGACTGGTGTTCCCATTTACGGAGTAAGGCAGCAACCCGTTCAGATCAGCAACCGGGACGTCCATCCTTTTGCCAATATCGTCAACAACGCGTCTGTGCTCCCAAACCGCATTTGCGGGTGGGTCGTCTGGACTCTCCTGCCGGTAATTTGGATTTACAAAAAGAACCGAAGCTCCAGCTGCTCTTGCCAAGACGACCAGGGCACTCAGATTCGCACGGAACGCATCAGGCGGATTGTGCGCTATGTTGCTAGATTTGCCAGGTCGATTGCCTGAACGGCGGACGACGTTCGCGACATACGACGTCGCCAGTTTTTGACGTCTATTTATCCAACCAGAAACGCCGCCGCCTGACGGAGGCTCGAACCAAGAGCAAGAGTATTCGTTGTAATCCCGAGATAGTCCCTCTAGTCGACGGGGATGAACGTCATTGTGTGTGTAGTAATATATAATGAGATCAGGAGATAAATGAATTACATGGAAAAGAAGTCTCAAGACGTTCTCGATTGAGGTATAGCCCATCACACCTGCATTGACGACATCAAGATCGACTCCTGGCTTCAAACTCTTCAGATACTCGCCCAATCGATATGGGTAGGTCCGACTATCGTCTAATCCCGTACAGTATGTCGACGATTCCCCCATGCATACGACTCTCCGGCGCCCGGCCGGTTTTGGCATCGATATTTCCGAGCCCCGGAATCCCATACTATTGTGTCTGGATTTACCATCAGCCGAACGCCACGCTGGGTTCAGCTCATAGAGCGCGTAAGGGTGAGGCCGGACCAAAGGTGGTGGGCAACCAAACCACTTGGCAATTCGACCGGGATAACCGATTTGCAGCAACGCCCGATCGCCAAAAATCCTGATTAGGCTTCTGAGTACGCGCTCTGCGATCGAACGTTTCCTGGCCATGCTTATCTCGACTCCAAGCATCAACTACGTGTGCATCTGCTCAAGGGAACAGGGCGGTCTCATTTGGTTTATCGTACGCAAAAACTCCCATGGAGGTAGGCCATTCGGAGCGACCTCCCAGATCAAACCACCCCTGCAAGGTCAATAAGCATGCTCGAATGACTGGATGCAAGTGTCGGTTTGCTGTCCACAACGACTATGATCAATGAGCACTCGGCCTTCTGGCATTGACTGCGATCAGGAACATCGCCACAGACAATGCCAATGCCTAACTGGTAGCTCAGAAAGGTCAGATAAAGCGAATGGGAATTAGCTGGTACCGGATTGGATTACAGTGGGCGTCACGATGAAAGCAAAGAAACAGTCTTCAGCCTCGCTCACCTATCCGCTGGCAAAGCGCTTGATCGTGGAAAATCTGCCGCCGCACAAGATGCTGTATGTGACAGGTTTGCTGTGCTCGATCGCTGCTGCTGCCGCGGTCGGCGCGACGGCCTGGATCATGAAAATCATGATCAACACCATCTATGTCGAGCGAGATGCTGCCGCTGTATCGGGTATCAGTGTCGTCATCATCGGCATTTTCCTGGTCAAGGGCATAGCTGCCTACTGCCAGACCGTCACGACGGGAAAGATTCGCCGGGCTATCGTTTCGGACCTGCAAAACCGGCAATTTTCCCGAATGGTGTATTTCGACATCAGCCGTTTCGCGAACCAGCATCCGGCAAAATTCATCTCCAAAATCATGTTCAACGCGCGCGCCGGGGCGACCGTTATTCTCACCCTCACGAGCAGCGCCGTCTCTGATCTGCTGACCCTGATTGCCTTGGCCAGCGTCATGGTCAAGCAGGACCCGGTGATGTCGCTGATATCCGTGGCGGTTCTGCCGATGCTGTTCCTGTCAGTCGGCGCGATAACCAGGAAGCTCAAGGCGCTGGCGAGGGGCGAGACGGAATTGGCTGCACAAGTCCAGTCGATCGGCACGGAAGCCGTCGAAGGCATCCGCACCATCAAGTCCTTCCAGCTCGAGGACAAGGCCGTCGCCAGCTTTGCAAAGGCCGTCCGCAAGATGGAAAGACGTGGCATCCAGATCAACCGGACGTCAGCATTGATGAGCCCATTGATGGAGACCGGCGGCGGCGTGATCATCGGGCTTTTCGTTATGTACGCCAGCTGGCAGACCCTCGGCAACGGCAAGACGCCCGGCGAATTCATGGCCTTCATTACCGCGTTCCTGCTTGCCTATGAGCCTGCCAAGCGGTTGGCCCGGGTCAATGTCGACATCCAGAAGCAAATGGTCGCCGTCGAGCAGATGTATGATTTGATCGACACGCCCGAGCAGCGGCGACTCGCGATCGCGGGCGAGCGTCTGACCGACGTCGATGGTGGTATCCGCTTTGAAGATGTGGCCTTTTCCTATGACGGCAACAGCCCCGCGCTCGAGGGTGTTTCCTTCGACGTGCGACCTCGTGAGAAGCTGGCGATCGTCGGCCGCTCCGGCGCCGGCAAGACCACCATCGTCAATCTGATCCTGCGCCTGATGGAGCCGGACAAGGGCAGGATCCTGATCGACGGAAAGGACATTTCGAAGATCAGCCTGGCCGACGTTCGCGATAACATCGCACTGGTATCCCAGGACGTCTTCCTGTTCGAAGGCTCGATCCGCGACAACATTCGCGACGGCCGCCCGAATGCCACGGATCAGGAAATCGAGTCCGCTGCGAACCTCGCCCGGGTCACCAGCTTTGCTTCGGCGCTCGAAAACGGGCTCGACACGCTTGTCGGGCCAAGCGGCACCAACCTGTCCGGCGGCCAGAAACAACGCGTTGCCATCGCGCGCGCCCTGCTCAAGAATGCTGCGGTAATCGTCTATGACGAAGCGACATCCGCGCTTGACGGTGAAAACGAACGGGCGGTTATGGAGGCAGCCTTCGACAACACATTTCAGCGCACGGTGATCTGCATTGCGCACAGGCTGTCTACAATCAAGGCGGCCGATCGTATTCTCGTGTTTGACGCCGGACAGCTTGTCGATGCTGGAACGCATGACCAGCTTGCCAAGCACAGCGAGATATATCGTTCGATATTCCACCTGGAGACGCCCGATCCGATGGTCGAAAGCGGCAAAAAGCTGCGGCAGAGCGTATTGCGCTGAAGGCCGATGACCAGCTTTTATCACGGTTCCTATGTCCGGTATGTGATTGGTGGACTGGGCCTTCAGGTGCGCCGGTACAAAAAGGCGGTGCGCAGGTTGTTTTTCAGTCCCAAGCAGCCTCGTTCCATTCTTGAGCTGCAGGCCAAGGTTGAGGCCCTGATCGTGCGCAGGGACTGGAAAGGCCTTGAAGCCGGTACCAATGAGATGGCTGTCACGGCCGATCATAATCGCGACCCGGAGCTGATGCAGAAGGCGGGCCAGGCGTTCGAACGCCTTGGCAACTTTGCGCGGGCAGCTGAGCTTCGGCTTTCCGCTCGCCGGCTGCGGAAAGGGAAAAGCGCCAACGAGTGGACCGGCGAGAATCTCGGATCGGATACACTGCTGATCGATCTTGTGGAGGATGACCCGCGCAGCCTTGGCCGGGTTATCCGCCACGCGCGACTGGCCGGCGCTGCCGCTGCCTATGCCCAAAGCGCAACAATTCGGGTCGAGCCGCGCCTGGTATCAATTCTGCAGCGAACGTTCCCTAAGGCGACCGTGGTCCCGGCACAGCAGGATGTGGTCGGCAACAAACGTGCGACTTTCGAACATCTCGCCTGGGTGTTCGGACGCGATGCCGAAAAACTTGCTGCCGACTTCGTGCCGCTGCGGGCAGATCCTGAACTCGTCGAGACATTCCGCAAGCGCTATCGCTCGATGACGGATCTGCCGCTGGCAGGTCTCTCCTGGGGCAGCAAATCCCACACCAAGGACGTGCCTGATTTTTCTGAATGGGCACGGTTCATCGCCCAGACACAAGCGACATTCGTTTCGCTCCAGTACGGACAGATCAAGCCGGCGTTGCGGCGCCTTCGCAACGGCAACGACGCGCGTCTGATCTTTGACGACAGCGTCGACCAGATGGTCGACATGGACCGTTTCGCCGCACAGGTCGCTGCACTCGATGCTGTCGTGACGATCAGCAATACGGCGGCCCATCTTGCCGGAGCCCTTGGCGTGCCGACTGTTTTCCTCATCGACGATAATTTTCAGACGGCATGGCCAGTGACCGGCGACCGGACACCCTGGTATCCGAAGGGCATTGTCATTCGCAAGGAGGGGCGCCCTTGGTCGCTGGTGCTCGACGAGGCCGGCCGGCGGCTCTCGTCGATCCTGACGACGCTTTCCGACGCTCCCCGGGGACGATAGAACATCGCCGTGCAGAACAGACGAACCATCCTTAAGAAGGCAAAAACCGCCGATCTGCGCCCGCAGGGCGCCGTCGGCAAGCGGCTGCAGAAGGTCCTCGAGCGGGCAAAGGAACTTCTTAGACGTCCCTCGCGCCACGCCGACGAAAGCGCCGAACGGCATATGAGGCTGATGGAGGAAAGCGTGCAGCGTGGTGATTGGCAAACTGCTCGCGACCATGCACTGGCGCTTGGCGTGCTTGGTGAGCAGCTTGGCGATCTCGGCCTGATCAAGAAAGCGGGGCGTGGACTGAGGCGTCTCGACGGAGGAAATCGCATCTGGCAGTTGATGGCGGCGAGCAAGCAGCTGCGCGGCAGGCCCGATTGGGATGGCAGTGATCTTGCGGGTCGCACGCTTCTCGTCGATCGTCGCGAAGGCGACCTGGCGATCTTTTTCCAGTTCGCGTCTTTGCTTGGTCCAGCAGCTGCGGCTGCCGGTCGATGCATCGTCTTCGTCGAGCCGCGACTGGCACCGCTTTATTGCAGAACATATCCTGCGCTCGATGTCAGGATTGAAGGGGAAGAGGACATGGCGGCAGTGGACGCCGATGTCGTTGCCGGTTTCGAGACACTCGCAAAGCATTTCTGGCCGGACGACCCGGCGGCACGCGCGCCCTTCGTTCCGCTGGAGCCGGACCGCCGACTGGTTGCCGAGCTGCGCGGCACCTATCTCGATGGCGGCCCAGGTCCCCTGATCGGATTTGCCTGGGGAAGCCTCAACAAGAGCAAGGATCTGCCGGCTCTGGACGATTGGCGGACGCTGTTCAGCAGCCTGCCGGGGCGCTTGGTCAGCTTGCAATATGGCGATGTCGGGCCGGCCCTCTCCGAGTTCGAGCGCCACGCGCCGGGGCGCATCATCCATGACGCTTCAGTCGACCAGTTGACGGACATGGACCGCTTTGCCGCCCAAATTGCGGCGCTCGACGCGGTGGTGACGATCAGCAATACCGGCGCCAACCTCGCCGGAGCGCTCGGCGTGCCGACGATTGTCATGCTCGACGATGGATTTCGGCTGTCCTGGCCTGCTTTCGGTGAGACCGTCGCCGCATATCCGAGCGTTCGACTGGTCCGAAAAGGCGGCCGAGCCTGGGCGTCGGCAGTGCAGGAAGCAGGCGGACGGGTCATGCAAATCATCGGCGGAGCTGGCGATGGAGGGTAGCCAACTTCTCGGCCGGTTGCGCCGCGCTGTCGCGCTTGCAGGCTACAAATACAAGGTCTGGTCCCGACGTCACCGCCGGCAGCTCTTCCTTCGCTGGCGCGACGGCGACATTGCCGATCAGATGGCGGATTATCGGCGAAGCGTCGAGTCCCGCGATTGGCCGGCGGCACTGCCGAAAGCCCTGGCTCTTGGATCCATTGCGAAGTCGAGGGGCGAGGTCCACCTGATCGACGAGCTCAGCAAGGCGCTGATGCGGATGGGCGCCTATGGCGCAGCCGCCGAACTCAGGATCGCCCGACGCCACATCGTCAACGGCCGCGTCGATGGCGAGTGGCTGGGCCAGGATATTTCGGGCCAGACACTGCTGGTCGATCTGATGGAAACCGAAAAGCAGGGTCTGGCCACCGCGATCCATCATGCGAGTTCCGTCGGCCGTGCGTTGGGGCGTGCCGCCCGTTCGATCGTCTTGGTCGAGCGCCGCCTGGTACCGCTCTTTCAGCGCACTTTTCCGACCGCCGATGTGCGGCCGGTCGGCGCTGACGGCAAGGCTGCCTATGGCGAGGCGCAGGCCTTCGCCGGCGTCCAGCATCTGACTGCCGTCTTCGAGACCGACGAGGCGACGATCCGTGAGCATTTCGTCCCTCTTAAACCCGATCCAGCCAAGGTCGCTGAACTTCGCGCCCGCTACAGCAAGGGCGGGCGGGCGCTGGTCGGTGTCGCATGGGGCAGCTCCAATCCCGGCAAAGACCTGCCGCCGCTGGCCACCTGGCGTGGCCTGATCGGCCGACCGGACCTTCGGTTCGTCTCGCTGCAGTACGGCCAGATCGAGACCGATCTGAAGATCCTGACCGACGGTGAGCCGGAGCGCATTCTTCATGACAAATCAGTCGATCAACTCGTCGACATGGACCTGTTCGCCGCCCAGGTTGCCGCGATGGACGCCGTCGTAACCATCAGCAACACCGGGGCGCATCTGGCGGGCGCGCTCGGCATCCCCTCGGTCTTCATCCTGGGCGACGGTTTCAAACGTTCATGGCCGGTGGAAGGCGATCGCACGCCTTATTATCCCTCTGCCGTGCTGGTCTCGAAACGGGAACGGTCCTGGGCCGCTGTGATGGACGAGGCCGAGAGCATTATCGTCGGTCTGCTCGACGCTAATGACCGTTTGGCGGCTCATCGGCGGGGCGGCAGTTGAGAGCAAACAGGGCCTACTATATTGATCCGGCCCCGACCGGCCAAGGCCGGCAAAAGCTTTTGAGTCAAAGACTTCGCTTGGGAGCCGTTTTGATGTTCGAACTGTTTGGCGTCTGGGCACAGCTGGAGATCTTTTACGTGAACAACCTGAGCTATCGTCCAATAAATCATTACACCTCGTGGCTTCGAGCTGGAGGAGCATTGCCGACATGGTGATGCGGACCGGATTCATTTGCGGCTGCGGCCATAGCGGGACGACGTTGATTGCGACGATCCTTGCGTCGCATCCCGACGTCTACCTGCCGCTCCAGGAAACCAACATTTTCTTCAAGTGGACGCCACTGGCCATGTTCCGCTTCCGGAAACTGAAGCGGGCGGCGCTCGATGCTGGAAAGAACGTGCTGCTTGAAAAGACACCGCGGCATATCCGCCGTGTCGCCCGCATTCGCCGGCTCGTGCCCGGCGCGCGTTTCGTCATGCCAGTGCGAGATGGGCGCGACGTCGTAGCGTCCCTGATCAAACGACTTGGCGAGCCAACGGAGGCTCTCGACCGCTGGATCAACGACAATGCGCTGGTTCTTGCGGAACGGGGAAAGCCGGATGTGCTGATCTATCGCTATGAGGACCTGGTCGAGAATCCGGCCAAAGTCGTCGAGCAGATATGCGGCTTTCTCGATGTAACCTTCAGCCCGGATCTCCTCGACTATCACAAGAACCCGCAGCAGTGGTTCAAGCCGACCGACGCCAGCGGCGAGACGCCGCATGCGGTGCTCCGGAACCAACAGGTCAATCAGCCGATCTATGACGGGAGCGGAAGATGGCGCTCCGAACTTGGAAACGCCGAGCTACAGGACCTGGTACAAGGACGAGGTGCCCAGCTTATGAAAGCATTCGGTTATGCATGATGTCGGTTCGGCATCTGCTTGAAATGCCGTCTACCAATCAATTTTGTCGATCAAACCCGTTTTGAACAGGCTGTGAGCTCCTTCGTACAGCATTGACTGTTCGCTCATCGCGCTGAGAGCGGCTTTACCGCTCGATACCTCATGATACTGGCGATATTTGGAAGCGCCGTTCCAATACTGACCTTCCGCCACCGCGACCTGCGCCTTGTCGTTGAAATCGGCGAAGAACTTGAAATGAAGCAGGCCAGCCAATCCCTTTATATAGTTTCGCCAGTATGGCAGCGGTGAGTGAATCGACGTAAAAATCGTCTGGCGATCAACATATATCAGAGGAAACTTGGTCAACTTGTGCTGCCTGGCGAAAAGCCGGGTTCTCGGGCCGCCTGTGATCTTGAGATGCCGGGGGCTCCTCGTCACCTCATAGCCGCTGCCGTCGAAATGGTCCGCAACTTGCCATGGCGGCACGATGGGATCGAAGGGTACGTCCCAGATGTTTCCGCTCGGATACATGTCGATCATCGGCGCCAGCAGGCGTGTCATTCCGCGCCGCTTGAGCCAGTCGGCCATCGCACCGAGCGGATGCTGATCCATACCGTCATAGACAAGATATTCGTCCGCATCCACGGTCAGATACCAGCGAGGCTGACCATAGATCTGCACAATCCGCTGACGCCAAAGGTTTCCCAGGTCCGACTGCGAATAGGTGATCGGCGAGCTGAATAGATCGACATCTGGCTGCTCGGCCAGAAGCTCAGCTGTTCCGTCTGTCGAGCGGTCATCGAGGACGGCGAATCTGGTGACGCCGAGTTCGCGATAGTGCTTCAGGAACGGGCGTAGCCTGTCCGCCTCGTTGCGGATGACGAGGATCAAAGGCAGGTCATTCGCTTTAAGGGGCGTTATCGGCCGCAGCGATGACACTTCTGCCCGTCTTCCGAAGGTGTGTCTCAGCCGATATAGGGCGGTGTCGGTAATCGTCCGGCGGACAATGGCGGGCCAGGTTGCTTTGCTCAAGCCATCGATTCCCCTCATGGCGGTCACCGCCCGGAGCTGGCGCTGATCCGCTGTTTGCAGTTAATTTCTACATGCAGCACCGTTAGGCAAATCGCAAGCAGTTGCGGACAATGGACACAGGCCTGTTCTGAGTTCCGGCGGGTGAGCTTTCCAAGTGTTGCCGATGCGAGCTGGCCTCTATAGACATCGTCAGATGGCAACAAGGCCGGAGCCCAGAGCCCATGTACGCCGGCATTCGTGGCACCGAAAATCAATTCGACAGGCCGATCCTGTTCGTGCGCCAGCGTTATGCGCCTTTTGGCGGAGGCGAGATCATGCTGGAAAACATCATGGCCGCATTCGCCGCGCGTCAGCGGCCGGTGGCCGTGCTCTCCGGCGACTGGCCGCGCTATGAAGGCATAGAATTCATCCATTGTGCCGGCCGCCGCTTTCCGCGTTCGCTGCGGGCGGCGTCCTTTGCTCAAGCCGCCTGCCGCAAGATCGCCGAGATGCCACCGGCGCTGGTGCAGAGCAACGATCGCCTCCCGTGCTGCGATGTTTTCCGGGCCGGGGAGGGCGTTCATGCCGCCTATCTTGCCGAGCGGCGGCGTTTCGAGACGCGGCTTGGCAGGGCGGCAATGGCGCTGAGCCCCTTTCACCGCCAGACGCTGCGCCTTGAACGTGCAACCTACGCCAGCCCGAGGCTCAAAGCTGTCATTGCCATTTCGAAGATGGTGGCAGAGGACATTATCCGTCACTACGATTATCCGGCGGAAAATGTGCACCATATTCCCAACGGGGTGGATCTCGACCGCTTCAACCCGCAGCTGCGCCAGCAGCATCGGGCGACAATCCGCGCGCGGCTCGACGTTGACGAAAACAGGCCGGTCGTCCTGTTTGTCGGCTCGGGCTTTGCGCGAAAAGGACTTCTTGCACTGATGAAGGCGGTCGCCAGGCTCGATGGCGAGCCTGAATTGTGGGTCATCGGCCATGATTCGCGCGCCAACGCCTTCAGGCAGGCCGGTGACAGGCTCGGTCTCGGCGCACGGCTCAAGATGCTGGGGCCGCAGAAAGACATGCTGCCGTGGTACGGCGCGGCCGATATTGCCGTGCTGCCTTCCATCTATGATCCTTTCGGCACAGTGGTCATCGAAGCGATGGCCAGCGGCTTGCCCGCCGTGGTAAGCACCGGCTGTGGAGCGCGCGAGCTTGTCGAGCGGTTCGAGCCGACGCTCGTTTGCGATGCGGCCAGCGAAAGCGACCTCGCTGCAGCGCTCGCGCACGCGCTGCAGTTGTCGTCACGACCTGAGACCGCAGCCCGGGTGAGAGCGGCGGCCGAACACTATGATTTCAATGTCATGATCAAGCGAATGATGGCGCTTTATCAAAGCCTTGATCTGAAATGATTTTCGACTTTGTTGAATTAGGTTAGTACCCTCAGTGTGCTAACGGGCCGGAGCCGATGCTGCAGATGCATTCGAATGACAGTGGCAGCTTTGATGCCGGAGCATTCTGACCGTGCCGGCGCTCTCGGTCATTATCATCACCCGCAACGAGGAGGCATCCATCGCGCAATGCCTTCGGTCGGTCCATTTTGCCGATGAGATCGTCGTTCTCGACAACAACAGCAGCGACAGAACCAGGGAGATTGCCGGTGCTCTGGGGGCAAAGGTTCTGATGACCGTCGATTGGCCCGGTTTTGGCGCGCAAAAAAACCGTGCGCTGGCCGCGGCAACGGGGGATTGGATCCTGTCGCTGGATGCCGATGAGTGGGTGGAGGCGCCGCTCGGCGCGGAAATAAGGGCCGCAATCGCCGACCCAAAAGCCAATGACGGCTTCGAAATACCGAGAAGATCGCGCTTTTGCGGGCACATTGTCCGCCATAGCGGCTGGTCGCCCGATCTGGTGCTCAGGCTCTTCCGTCGCCGCTCCGGGCGGTTCAGCGACGACACCGTGCACGAGAAGGTATTGGTGAACGGGAAGGTCAGCCGATTGTCCCAGCCGATCGAGCACGATTCCATTACCGACTTGGCAGATGCCCACGACAAGATCGGCCGGTACGCAGAAGCGTCCGCCGCGCAACTGCTTGCCGAGGGCAAAAAAAGCTCGATAGGCAAGGCGGTTTTGCGCTCGGTCTGGGCCTATGTGCGCAGCTATATTTTCCGGCTGGGATTTCTGGACGGTTCCATTGGTGCGATGGTGGCCGCGTATTCGGCCAGCTACACCTATCAGAAATGGGCCCGTGTCGCATTGGGAATGCGAGGCCCGGTCCACCCAAAAAAGCAACGCTGAGGCCAGGACAAATCTGTGAGAAACCGGCTTGGTTGACCGCAATTGTTGCCGAGCCATCGCCAACTAGTTAGTGTACGACCGTAAAAATCGAAAGCCAGGGTAGTGAATATGACTGATGCGTTTAGGGTATTTATCGGATGGGACAGCCGTGAGCCGATCGCGTACGACGTCGCGCGACACTCGCTGCTCAAACATGCGTCGGCGCCTGTCTCCGTCATTCCGATCAAACAGGACGAGATGCGTGCCCGCGGGCTATATTGGCGGGAAAAAGATCCGCTCGCCTCAACGGAGTTCACCTACACGCGCTTCCTCACGCCCTTTCTCGCCGACTACACGGGTTGGGCCCTGTTTTGCGATTGCGATTTCCTGTGGCTTGGTGACGTCGCAGGCCTGCTGAAATATACGGACTCGGACAAGGCGGTCTATTGCGTCCAGCATGACTATACGCCGAAGGCCACAACCAAGATGGATGGTGTGGTCCAGACGTCCTATCCTCGGAAAAACTGGTCGTCGCTGATGCTGTTCAATTGCGCGCATCCTTCGGTCAGATCGCTCACGCCAGAGGTCGTGAATCAGGAAAGTGGCGCCTATCTTCACCGAATGCAGTGGGTTGCCGACAAAGATTTGGGCTCATTGTCGGTAGAGTGGAATTGGCTCGAAGGTTGGAATGAAAAGCCTGCGGTCGGCACACCTAAGGCGGTCCACTATACCAGCGGCGGCCCGTGGTTTGCCGAATGGCAGAATGTCGACTACGCCGATTTGTGGATAGCAGAACGCGACGAGTTCCTGGCTTCCGAACAAGCGGAATCTTCTCAGAGCGCCGTTCACTAAGAACATCGTGTTTGGCAGGTGACCTGGGCGCTTCCGAAAGTGGCATTGATTTTCGTGTCGCCAAGGGCGCAGCAACCAGCCGTCAGGCGCTGGGCGTCGACAACAATGCGTGTTGCCGCCTGGGGGCGGGACCGGGGCAGATTGCGCCTACGAATCTGGCGGCTCCGGCCGGGTAAACATGCCGCGCTGAGATAAGGATCAGCTCGCGGCAACATGATCGGTTTGGGGTCCGTCAGCTCTTTCATCGGCCTAGCCGGCACGCGAAAGTCGACCATGCCGTCACTGCGAAGACGCCTCGATCGTTTCCTGGAGAACCGCGGGCCTAAAATACCGCGGCTACAGCTGAACCATGTCGAGCGCCTGGCGCTGGTCCGTCGCCACGGTGATTTTTCCCTTGCCTATTCGACCGCCGTGCAGAAGGGGCTTCACTACTTCGGCGATGCACAGGGCTACATCGCTTACGGCAGCAAAACGCGACATCATTTCGCGCTCGGTGATCCAGTGGCTGCCCCGGCCGATCGGCGCGACTATATCAGACGTTTCATCGAGGTTGCCGGCAGCCCGTGGTTCGTGCAGATCGGCGACCAGACGGCGCGCGTGCTTGCCGGGCTTGGCTATCAGGTCAACCGCCTCGGCGTCGACACCAGGCTTGTCCTGCCCAGACACGACTTTTCCGGAAAGCGCAATGAGACAGTGCGCTATTCCGAACGCTGGCTCTTGAAGAAGGGTTTTTCCTTCGCAGAGGACAACGGGACTGTCTTCCTCGACGAGATTGCCAGGCTCTCCCAGAATTGGCGGGCCGACCGCATCGTCAAGCGCTGGGAGATGAGATTTCTCAACAGGCCCTTTGCCGATCACCTTGGCGTCGATATGCGCCGTTTCGTCCTGCACGGTCCGGATGGGGAGCTCGTGGCCTTGCTGGATTTCGATCCGCTGTTCAGCGACGGCAAGGTCATCGGCTACACCACCTCGTTCAAGCGCAAGCACATCGATGCCTCGGCGCATGCCGAGATCGGCCTGACCAAATTCGCGGTCGACCGCTTTCGCGATGAAGGTGTTTCCGTCGTCACCCTAGGCCTGTCGCCGCTTGTCGAAATCGGACCTAGCGGGTTTGCCGAAAGCGATTTCTGGCGGCACGCCTTCCAGCGTGCCTATGACTCCCCCTGGGTCAATCGCACCCGCTTCAATCTGCAGGGGCAGGCGGCCTTCAAGCGCCGGTTCCATGGTGTCGAAGAGCCGACCTATCTTGCCTTTCGCAAGGGGACCTTTTTCGAAGCGCTTTCTCTGCTCCGGCTGATCAGGGCCGTCTAGTGCCTAGTGGCTGAGCGCTCGTCGTCTCCTAGTATGGTCGACCTCACACCGGTCAGGCTTGGTTGTTTAGTTTAGGTGGGAAAGGAATGCCGCGGCGGGAAGCAAAAGACCGGCTGCGAATCGCCGGCCCATTCTGCGGCGTCCCCCCAGTCCCGCCGGGCACGTTTGGCAGCCTGAGAACGGCTTCGCGTCAGCGCCAAAGGGTCGGATTTACGGTTGCTGCAGCGTACCGCCGGGAATAACGAGGGTACCCTGGCCTGGCCTTGAGTATCTGAAGCCTATGAAGAACAAAGCAACGATGATCAAACAAATGACGATGACCGCGACGACGCTGCCAGGATGGTGTCCGGTATCTGGCGGTTGGACCATTGCCTTCCCGTATGGCTATCGCCGCTGACCTTCTTCATCTTCCAACCGAGCATGACGACTGTCAATGGATACAGGAGTTGCGCCCGCCATCCAATCAGCCGACTGCAGCGTCGATCACGTTGCGCGCTTGCTGACCGAAGCTGATGATGGACCTAACCACAGCTTGTTCCCAAGCACGCTTCCATCGCTGCGAAGCGTTGAAGGGCGGCGATCCACCGCGGCGTAGTCAGGCCGGAAACAGGAATGCAGCAGCGGGATCGAAAAAGACCTGCCGGCTGCAGGGCCACACATCCTGCGATTGCATGGCGGCGGAGGTCGGCCTGATGTCAACCTCCTGTCCAGCGGCGATGCGCGCGACAATCCGCCGGCGCTCGCCGTAAAATGCGATGTCGACGATCTCGACATTCAGTTCCGCGCTCGCCGGGCTCCGCTCCATGCTAAAGGCTTCGGGCCGGATCATCAGCCTGGTCTTCTGGCCTTTGCCGAACGTGCCGTTGGCCCTGACTCCGGATATCACCGAACCGTCTGTCATGCGGATCGTTGTCGTGCCGTTGGTGGTGCCGAGATGTTCGGCGGCGAGGAAATTCGAATTGCCGATGAAGCCGGCGACGAAATCGGTCGCCGGCCTGAGATAGAGATCCTCGCCGGTGCCGGTCTGCTCGATGCGGCCATCCTTGAACAGGGCGATTCGGTCCGACAGATGCAGCGCCTCTTCCTGATCGTGGGTGACGTAGAGAATGGTGACGCCGGTCTGGCGATGGATGCGGCGGATTTCGCCCTGGATTTCCTCGCGCAGCTTCTTGTCGAGCGCCGACAATGGCTCGTCCATCAAAAGGATCGGAGGATCGTAGGCCAGCGCCCGGGCCAGCGCGACGCGCTGCTGCTGGCCGCCCGACAGCGCACCGGGTAAGCGTCCGGCAAAGCTTTCGAGCCGCACCAGGGCCAGCATGTCGGCGACCTTTTTCTTCACCTCGGCGTCCGGCCGGCGGCGAACCCGCAGCGGAAAAGCGACGTTTTCGGCCACCGTCAGATGCGGAAACAGCGTGTAGCGCTGGAAGACCATGCCGATGTTGCGCTTGTGCGAAGGCACTGCAAGCAGTGATTTTCCTTCCAGCAAGACATCGCCGGAAGTCGGGTCCTGAAAGCCGGCGATCGCGTAGAGCGTCGTCGATTTTCCCGAACCGGAGGGCCCGAGGAAGGTCAGGAACTCGCCCCTGGGAATGTCCAGCGTGACGTCGTGCACGGCGACGATCGCGCCGAACGCCTTGCGCAGATTGCGGATGGAGAGGAAAGGGTGGGTCATGTCCGGAACTTTCGCTGCAGCAGCGCCGTCATCACCATCAGGGCAAGCGTCAGCCCGACCAGCAGGCTGGAGGCAGCGGCGATCACCGGACTAAGATCCGACCGCAGACTGCCCCAGATCTTGACGGGCAAGGTTTGCAAGCTGGGGCTGGCCATGAAGATCGCCACCACGACTTCGTCCCACGAGGCGAGGAAGGAAAAGATCGCGGCGGAGAAGATGCCGATCCGGATCGACGGCAAGGTGATCCTGAGCCTGGCCTCGAGCGGGCTTGCCCCGCAGACGATTGCCGCGTCCTCGATCGACTTGTCGAACCCTTCGAGCGCGGTGGCGATCGGAATGATGGCGAAGGGCAGCGCCAGCACGGTGTGGGCGATGACGAAGCCGATGGTGGTGCCGCCGAGGCCAAGGCGAAGGAAGAAGGCGTAGATGGCGATGGCGAAGACAACGACGGGCAGCACCATCGGCGTCAGCAGCAGGCCGCGCAGGATCTCACGTCCGGCAAACCTTCCGCGAACCAGGGCAAAGGAGGCGAGCAGGCCGATCGCTACTGCCAGGATCGCCGTCATGGTGGCGATCCGAGCGCTGGTCAGCGCGGCGTCGAGCCAGGCCGGATCGGCAAAAAGCTCCTGGTACCATTTGAGCGTCCAGCCGGGCGGCGGAAAAGCCAGCCAGCGCGACGAGCCGAAGGAGAGCAGGACAATGAAGACCACCGGCAACAGAAGAAAGCCAGCGACCAGCGCGGTGAAGCCGAGCAGGGCAACCCGTAGCCAACCCATGCGGTCATAGTCGAGCAGCATCTCAGATGCCTCCGCTCGTGCGCCTGGCACCGACAAGGCGCAGCTGCAGTGCGTAGAGAACCATGGTGACGACAAGCAGGATGAAGGCAGCGGCGCTGCCGAGCCCCCAGTTGAGCAGCGACTGGACCATCTGCGCGATCATTTCGGCAAGCATCATGTTCGACGTGCCGCCGAGCAGTGCCGGCGTGACGAAGTAGCCGAGCGACATGACGAAGACCATCAGGCCACCGGCGGCGACGCCGGGCAGCGACAGCGGCACGAGGATGCGGCGGAACGCCTGGAAAGGGCTTGCGCCGCACAGCGACGCCGCACGCAGCGTCATCGGATCGATCGCCCGTAACGTGCCGACCAGCGGCAGGATCATGAAGGGCAGCATGATATAGACCATGCCGATAGTGACGCCGGTGAGATTGTTGATGAGCGGCAGCGGGTGGTCGATGACGCCGATGGTCATCAGCGTCCGGTTGATGACGCCGGTACGCTGCAGGAGCACCATCCAGGCATAGGTGCGGGTGAGCAGGTTCGTCCACATCGACAGAATGATGATGCCGAAGATGATCGAGGCCAGTCCCGAAGGCATGATCGCCAGCATCCAGGCGACCGGAAAGGCGACAAGGACCGTGACGATGGTGACCAACGCCGCGACCAGGAATGTGTTGAAGAACACCCGCGCATAGGTGCCGTCACCAAGCAGGGCAGCATAGTTCTGCAAGCCTGGCTCGGGCTCCGTGACACTGCGCAAAAGCAGCGCCAGCACGGGGACGATGAAGAACAGCATAATCAGAATCAGGGCCGGCAGCAGGCCATTGAGACCTGCCGGCACCCGCACCGTTCCAAAGTTCCGGCGTGTCTCGACCGACATGACAGCGACCCGGCTACGGGACGAGACGGCGCGAACCGTCTCGTCCATTGCGGTTCAAGGGCGGGCTTATTTCGCCTGCCAGGCATACCAGCGCGCGGCGATGGTGTCGCGATTGGCGGCCCAGTAGTTCATGTCGAGATTGATCTGTCCGTCGACATGAGCGTCCGGCAGCGATTTCACGGCATCGGCCGGCATCTCTGCCTTGGCCTTGGTGTTGATCGGCGCATAACCGCTGGCTTCGGCAAATTTGGCCTGGCCGGCGGGGCTGCTCGCCGCGGCGAGGAATTTCATCGCCGTATCCTTGTTCTTGGCACCCTTCGGTACCACCAGAACGTCGGCTGCGGTCAGGTTCTGGTTCCAGGAGACGCCGACATCGGCGCCTTCCTTGTCCAGTGCGAAGACGCGGCCGTTCCACAGCTGGCCGAACGTCGCTTCGCCGGATGCGACCAATTGCTGCGACTCCGCCCCGCCGCCCCACCAGACGATATCCGACTTGATGGTGTCGAGTTTCTTGAAGGCGCGATCGAGATCCAGCGGATAGAGCTTGTCCGCCGGAACACCATCGGCCAGCAGCGCGATCTCGATGACACCGGGCGCCGACCATTTGTAGAAGGTCCGCTTGCCCGGGAACTTCGTCAGGTCGAACATGTCGGCCCAGCCGGCCGGTTCACCCGAAACGGCGCCCTTGTTCCAGGCGAGCACGAAGGAATAGTAGAAACTGCCGACGGCGTGATCGGTGGTGAAGCGCGGATCGAGGTCGGCCTTCGGCACGGTCTTGAAGTCGATCGGCTCGAGCAGACCGTCCTTGGCCGCCTTGATGGCGAAATCCATCTCGACGTCGACGACGTCCCAGTTGACACTGCCGCTGTCGATCATCGCCTTCAGCTTGCCGTAGTCGGTCGGGCCGTCCTGCATGACCTTGATGCCGGATGCAGCGGTGAACGGCTCGGCCCAGGATTTGGTCTGCGCTTCCTGGGTCGTCCCGCCCCAGCTGGTGAACACCATGTCCTCGGCTTTTGCGGCCGTCGTTGCCAGAACTGTCGTTGCAATAAATCCGGCAAGGAAGCCGGTGATGATCAGTTTCATGTCGTTCTCCTCTGTTGTTTTCGTTGTTGTCTGTTCGCGATCGGTCGTTTTCGCCTTGATCGCGCATCTCCGGCCAGCGGCGGCTACCGCATGACAAAAGGATCGGGAATCGGGTCGTCGGAGGTGCGTATCCACACCGATTTCGAACGCGTGTAGTCGCGGATCGCATCGAGGCCGCCCTCGCGGCCGAGCCCGGATTGGCCGTAGCCGCCAAACGGAACCAGCGGCGAGACCGCCCGATAGGTGTTGATCCAGACCACGCCGGCATTGATGCCGCGCGCCATGCGGTGGGCTTTTGCCAGATTGGTGGTGAACACGCCGGACGCCAGGCCGAACTTCGTGTCGTTGGCGAGCGAAAGCGCTTCAGCTTCGCCGTCGAAGGCTAGCACACAGAGCACCGGGCCGAAGAGCTCTTCGCGCACGCAGGCAAGGGTCTGATCAGGCGCGTCGATAATCGTCGGCGCGTAATAGAAGCCGTCCGCCATGCCCGCGGGGCGAATGCCGCCGGTGACCAGTTGCCCGCCCGCGGCCAGGCTTTCAGCAATGATCTTCTCTATCCATTCGCGCTGGCGCGAGGTGGCGAGCGGTCCCATTTCGATCGCGGGATCCTGCGGATCGCCAATCCTGATCGCCTCGGCTTTGCGCTTGAGCCGGGCGAGGAATTCGTCCTTGACGGAGCGCTGGACCAGCAGCCGCGAGCCGGCGACGCAGCTCTGGCCGGTGGCAGCGAAGATGCCGGCAACGACCGCGTTGGCGGCGCTGTCCAGATCGGCATCGGCAAACACCACGACCGGGCTTTTGCCGCCGAGCTCGAGCGTCGTGAAGGCGAGGTTTTCCGCCGTATTCCTGACGATCTGCCGAGCGGTCGAGGGACCGCCGGTGAAGGCGACGCGGGCGACGAGCGGATGACTGGTCAGCCGGTGACCGCAATCGTGGCCGAAGCCGGTCAGGATGTTCACGGTCCCGGCGGGAAATCCCGCCTCATGGACGAGTTCGGCGAAGGCCAGCAACGGGGCAGGGCCGTCTTCCGATGCTTTCAGAACGATGGTGCAGCCGGCCGCCAGCGCCGGCCCGAGCTTGACGGCGGACAGGAAGAGCTGCGAGTTCCACGGCACAATGGCGGCGACGACGCCAATTGGCTCCGGCCGGATGGTCACTTCCATGTCGGCCTTGTCGATGGGGACAAACGAGCCCTCGTGCTTGTCGGCCAGCCCGCCATAATAGCGGTAATAGTCGCCGACATAGGCGATCTGGGCGCGGGTCTCGCGGATGATCTTGCCGGTATCGCGCGTCTCGAGTTCCGCCAGCCGGTCGGCATTGGCGACCACCAGATCGCCGAGCCGCACCAGAAGCTTGCCGCGTGCCGTTGCCGTCATTGCCGGCCACGTGCCGGAGCCAAGCGCCCGGTGAGCAGCTTCGACGGCGCGGTCGACGTCATCAGACGATGCAGCGGGCATCTTCGCCCATGGCGCGCCCGTCGAGGGATCGATGCTGTCGAAGGTCGCCGCCACTTCGACGAAGCTGCCGTCAATATAGTTCCTGAATTGAGTGGTGCTCATGGCAACCCAGCTTTCGGCTCGGAAAAGGCCGGCATCACCCTGTCGATGAAGAGCTGCAGCGATTTCTTCTTGCGCCGATGGGAAAGGCCGCTGTCGATCCAGATCGAATACTGATCGTAGCCGAGCGCTTCGTAGGCTTTCAGCCTGGCGATCACCTCGTCGGCTTCGCCAATGACCAGGTTCTGCTTGATCTTGTCAGGCGCATATTGCGGCATGGCCGCGATCTCGTCTTCGGTCAGCGCTTCCATTATGCCCTGGTGCACCGGCTTCTTGTTCTGGAACCAGGCGCCGAACTGGCAGTAGAACTGCGACAGATCCTGCGCGAGCCGGTCAGCCTCCGCGGCATCCTCGGCGACGAAAGTATGCATCAGCAGCATGATCTCCGGCCTTGGTACGTCGGGGTGGGCATTACACGCCGCGTTGAAACGCTCCATCAGGCTGGCCACTTCGCCATCGCCGGAGGCAAGCGGCGTCACCTGGACGTTGCATTTGCTGGAAACCGCAAAGTCGTGCGAGTTCGGATCGCGTGCGGCCACCCAGATCGGCGGATAAGGCTTTTGCAGCGGCTTGGGCGACGAGGTGGTCGACGGAAACGACCAGAACTCGCCGGCGAGTTCGAAATCACCATCCCAAAGGCCGCGGATCGCCGGCACCATCTCGCGCATACGCTGGCCGGCACCCCAGGCCTCGAGGCCCGGGAAAAGTCGCTGGTATTCGTAAGCGTAGGCGCCGCGCGCAATGCCGATGTCGAGACGGCCGCCGGTGACGACGTCGGCCATCGCTGCTTCGCCGGCAAGCTTGATCGGGTGCCAGAACGGCGCGACGATGGTTCCTGTTCCGAGCCGGATTCGCCTGGTTTTGGCGGCGAGCCAGGCGATGTTGATGAACGGGTTCGGCGAGATGGTGAATTCCATCCCGTGATGCTCGCCGATCCAGGCAGTCTCGAATCCTGCCTCTTCCGCCTGCAGAACCAGCTCCTCCAGCTCGCCGACAAGCTCGGAATGCGGCTTGGCCGGATCCGATCGCTCCATGTGGACGAAAAGCGAAAACTTCATCGGTTTCACCCGCGACCGGAAAGAGAAATTTGAGAAGGCGAGGACTTGGCGAGCGGCCGGACTTCGCCTTCGACCTCGTTGCCGACATAGACGCCGAATGCATCTTCCGTACGTTCGCGCGCATAGCGGGTAAGCATCGAACGCACCGCGGGATCGGCGATCTTCAGATCGGCGATCTGCTCGATGTCGACAAGCCGCATCTGGCGATCGTCGGAATATGCGCCATCGACCGTTCCGCGATAATAAACATGCGTGCGCCAAGGTTCGGCGGCATCGTCCCACACCGCGAACAGGAAGCCGAGCTGGGCGTCTATGGCCCTGGCGGCAAGGCGCCCCTTGAGGCTGCGCGCATCGTTGGGCGTGCCCAGTCCGTGCCCCGCAGGCAATTCATAAATCCCGTCGGCCGTTTCGACGAACAGCACACGGCCCTCGTTCTCGAGAATGGCGCCGACCTCCGTATCGGGGGGCGCCGCCGCCAGCGCCTCCTGGCTGAGGCCAGGCGTGACGTAGGTGCCTCTGCAATAACCGAGGGGCTGGGCTCCGTTGTGGCTGAAGTCGCGGACGCGGCCGATGAGGATCGAGTGATCGCCAGCATCGACCAGCTGCTCCATGCCGCAATCGAACACCGCAACGGAGCCGTCGATCAGCGGATTGCCGGTCCGGCCCGGTTGCCAGCTCACGGCCGCGAACTTGTCCGCTGCTTTGGAAGCGAAGATGCCGGAATGGGCCTTCTGGTCCTCTGACAGGATGTTGATGGCGAAACCTCTCGACGTCGAAAAAGCACTGTGCCCCAGCGCCCTCTTGGCGATGCAGACAAGCACCAGCGGCGGCTCGAGCGAGACCGAGGTGAAGGAGTTGGCGGTGAAGCCGCGCGGTTCGCCTTCCGCGCTGATCGTGGTGACGATGGTGACGCCGGTCAGGAACGAGCCGAGTGCGCGCCGGAATTCGCCTCTATCAAAGACTGCATCCGACTCCGGCTTCACGCCAGCGTCTCCTTCCGTGTCGAGAAACTCCATGATGTGTTTGGTCACTTTTTCAGGAGAAGCCATTGCCATCATGTGCCTTTCTCCATTGAGCACGAGGCATTGGCCGTGCGGCGCTAGCCTCGCCATCGCCGCCGACATGGCCGGGGTCGAATTGCTGTCTTGCGACCCGGTTATGAACAGGGCCGGCGCGGCAAGACCGGGGAGAGCACCGGCGTGCTCAGCATCGGCATGGGCAAAGAGGCGATAGGTGCGCGCGTAGCCTTCGGGGTCGACCTTTTCCAGGGCGGCGCGCGCTGTGGTGGCCGCCCCGACAAGGTTCGCCGGCAGCGGGTCGCCGAACCAGCGGGCAAGCGTAGCCGCAATGGCGGAAGGGTTGCCATGGGTGCCGAGCGCGGCCGCACGCTCGCGTACGGCCTGCGCCAAGGCCGCGGGGCGGCGGAACACCGCGTTGAGGCACACGATGGAGCGAACGCGCGAAGGGGTGCGAAGGGCGATCTCCAGAGCGACCAGCGCGCCCATCGAATGGCCAACGATCGACACCGACGCCACGCCAAGATGGTCGAGAAGGCGAACCGCCTGATCGGCGAAATCGGACAGGCTGGCTTCTTCCGGCGGCAGCGGTGAAACGCCATGGCCGAGCATGTCGATGGCGATCAGGTCATGATGGTCTTTCATCGCCGCGATCTGATCGTGCCAGATCGCGGCGTTCATGCCGACACCGTGAATGAGCAGAACCGGCGCGCCGGAGCCGGCGCGGATGAAGCCGGTGCCGTCCGGAGCCGTGTCCCGGACCCATGCGGTGGCAGCGACGTCAGCCATGCAGGTCTCCGACCTCCTTGAGGTCCTGATGGCGGTCCCCGATACGATGGTGCGGGCGGCCGCCAATCGAAGCGCCAAGCGCCACCACCAGCTCGTCGGGCGCGGGCGCGTCGCCGATTTGGAAATGTACGGTCAGATAGTGGGAGCGGCGGCCTTCGTCGTTCTTGTCCATCAGCGGGATCATGATCGGGGTGTTCGGCCCTCCGCGCAGATTGGTGAAGGCGAGATAGGTCTTGGCGCCGACCGCGCGACGGTAATGGTTGCCGAAATGCAGCGTATGGATCAGCGCCGATGCATGCTCGATCTCGCCCGCCGTGCCGCAGACCGCGGCTTTGCCATAACCCTCTATTGCCTCGCCGGAACCGGCAACGGCGATAATCTCGCGGGTCAGCAGTTCGCCGAGGACGGGAGCAATGACGCGGATCTCCGGCGACAGGTCGTCGGTGAAACCGCGGCCCGCCCAAGGGTTTGTCAGTACGGCGGCGACGCCGATCAGACGCAACGGTTTTGGGGCTTCCTTGCCGCCCTCGATTAACGTGTTCTCGATGTAAGTGACGATCTTTCGAATGGCTGGTTTCATGAAAGTCCTCGGTCGCCGGCGCTGTGCAACGCCGAAATCTTTACGTCATCTTATGGTATACCATACTATGGAGCACCAGAAGCCTTGTCAATCAGCTATGGAATCTGTTTTGTGGCCGGATTGGGGTAGGGAGAGAAAATGTCAGGCGATACGCTGCGGATCGACCGCTCTGCCAAGACGCTGAGGACGCTGGCGCTGGAGCGCATGCGTGAAGCGATCATGGGCTTCCATTTCCAGCCTGGTGAAAGGCTGGTCGAGCGGCCGCTATGCGATCAGCTCGGGGTGAGCCGTTCCGTCGTGCGCGAGGTGCTGCGGCAGCTCGAGGCGGAAGGCCTGGTGCAGATGATACCGGGCCACGGACCCGCCGTGGCCAAGCCGGATCTCGGCCGCACCGACGAAATCTATGAATTGCGGGCGCTGCTCGAGGGAATCGCGGCGCGGGCTTGCGCCCTGACGGCCACGGACGCGCAGATCGCTTTGCTCGATGCCGCCTTGACGAACCTGCTTGAGGCGTGGGCGTCCGGTGCGCCTGTCGAGGTGATGCGGGCAACGACCAAGTTCTACGAAACGCTGTTCGAGGCGGCGGACAAGCGCATTGCCTGGGAAATCGTGACGGGGCTGAATGTCCGCATCAACCAGCTCCGCTCAATGACGATCGCGTCGGAGAACCGCCGCGAGCCGGCGATCGCCGAAATGACCGAAATCATGGATGCAATCCGGTCGCGCAGGCCGGACGAGGCGGAGGAGGCGGCGCGGCGGCATGTCGAATCCGCGTGGCAGATTGCCCGCAACGCGCTTCGCCTTGGCTGACTGGTATGCCGCCAACGCGGTTCATCGTTCCATGGCAGGCATCTAACTGGTGCGTACAGTGACATGTGTGACATGCCAATTTGCTTTCAGTTGCGGCGGCAAAATCGTATATCGGGTCAGTTAGGTGTGCATCTCTTGCCAAATTGCTCTGTCATTCGAACGGAGTATCGGACGGACTGAGACAGAAAAAATAGTAAAATGAACATGTTACGCCACAAAGTTGCCGTGGCGCCGATGATGGATTGGACGGACCGGCACTGCCGGTTCTTCCATCGCCAGCTGACGCGCGAGGCGCTGCTCTATACCGAGATGGTGGTGGCCGATGCGGTCATCCACGGCGCACGCGAGCGGCTGCTCGGCTTCGACGACAGCGAACATCCGGTGGCGCTGCAACTCGGCGGCGCCGATCCGGGAAAGCTGGCCGAGGCGGCGCGCATCGGCGAAGCCTTCGGCTATGATGAAATCAACCTCAATATCGGCTGCCCGTCCGACCGCGTCCAGTCGGGCACCTTCGGCGCCTGCCTGATGAAGACGCCCGTGCTCATCGCGGATTGCGTCGCGGCAATGAAGGCGGCGGTGAAAATACCGGTTACCGTCAAGTGCCGCATCGGCGTCGATGAGCAGGATCCGGAACCGGCACTCGATGCGTTGGCCGATGGTGTTTTCGCGGCCGGCGCCGACGCGCTGTGGGTGCACGCCCGCAAGGCCTGGCTGGAAGGACTGAGCCCAAAGGAAAATCGTGACATCCCACCGCTCGACTATGACCGCGTCTATCGGCTGAAAGCCAGAAAACAAAACAAATTCATCGGCATCAACGGTGGCATTCAATCTCTCGCAGAGGCGCTGACGCATCTCGACCATGTCGATGGCGCCATGCTCGGCCGCGCCGCCTATCACACGCCAGGGATACTGACCGGCATCGATGCCGCGTTTTACGGCAGCACAGCTGAGTCGTTCGATTTTGCCGCACTGATCGATGCCATGGCGGATTACGCGTCACACCATATCGAGCAGGGCGGACGCCTCGGGCATGTCACCCGGCACATGGTCGGGCTGTTTCACGGCCTGCCCGGTGCACGCCGCTACCGGCAGATCCTGTCCACCGAGGCGACACGGCCCGGTGCCGGACCGGAGGTGCTGAAGTCAGCCTTCGCAGAGGTCGATTTCGGCCGGACCGCAGAGGCGGCCTGAGGAAAAACTTAATCCCGCAAAATCATGCGATCGCCGCGTACGTCGAAACCCGATAGCGAGCCGATGAAATTCATACCGAGAAGGCTCTGGCCGAGCGTGCCTGGTGCGGCGATCATGATGGGCATGTCCTTGCGCACGATGCCGCCGATCGACAGTTCGTCGGTTCGCACCGCCGCCGCGCGTGTCATGCCGTTGGCGGTAGAGATCGGTATGGTGAAGCGGAGAGCCGCCGAATTGAACCCGACCGCCAGCGCGTCCTCGGTGGTCAGCACGGTGCTGGTCGCGCCGGTATCGACAACCGTCAGGATCGGCGTGCCGTTGATCGTGACGCGCGCTTCGAAATGGCCGCTGCCGGCCTTGTCCAGGGTCACGGTGGCATGGCCTTCTTCCACGCCCAGCGCCAGCGGACTGCCGGGAACAAGGCCGGCGGTGACGCGGCTGGCGAAATCCTGCAACTCATAGCGGTACTGATAGCCGGCGATCAGCGCCAGCACGATGGCACCCCAGGCGCCGAGGCTGCGGGCCATGGTGCCCAACGGCCTGCCCGATCTGACCAGGCCGGCGCCGACGAGTGCCGCTAAGGCGCCAAGCCAGATCAGCTGGCTGAAATCGTAATTCTCAATGCCGAATGTACTGCCGGCGGAATCGTTGAGCATGAGCAGGAGTACACCCGCCCCGATCGCGACGATCAGAATCCACAGCAGTCGGTTCATCTCTGCGGCCGGTTCACGAGAGGGCGTCGCGTTCGCGTGCCATGCGGCTGCGACGGGTTTCCCGGCGGGGGCGTCGCTCGACCGTTTCCAGCCTTGCCGGCAGCTCGGCCATGACGCTGCGGCGGGTTTGCGGGGTCATGTCGATCCAGGCGGCGATTTCCTCGCGCGTGCGCCCGCAACCGAAACAGAAGCCGGTTTTCATATCGATCGAGCAGACCAGGATGCACGGGGATTCAATGGCCGTCATAAGGATTTCCTTGGCTAGCCTCCACATGGTGCAACGACAAAGTCAATGCAAGCCCTCCGGGAAGCGCCGCCAACGAATGCTTTCGCGTCAATACCGCCAAGTTGTACCAGGCCTGGAGGTTGTGCCGGCTTGAGGTTGTGCCGGCTGGCCAAGGCGGCTATGCCGCTCACCAATTCACACGGACGATCGCCATCGACATGACCAGCGCGCTGCCTTTCGACGATTTTCGCGACCTCCTAGTGAGCCTGCCGCCGGGAGATATGGCGGCCAAGGCCCGCGTGCGCCAGTTGTTTGTTAGGGCAGACAAGCCCAAAGGCTCGCTTGGCCGCATCGAGGACATCGCCGCCTGGCTTGCCGGGTGGAGCGGCCGCGCGCCGCCGGCGGTGACGCGGCCATTGGTGGCGATCTTTGCCGGCAATCATGGCGTCACCCGCCACGGCATTTCGCCGCGCCCCGCCGCCGCCACGGCAAATGCAGTCGAGCTCTGCGCCGCCGGCGGTGCAGCAATCAACCAGATCTGCATCGCCAACGATCTCGGCTTGAAGGTGTTCGATCTGGCCCTGCACATTCCGACAGCCGACATTACCGAGGATGCGGCACTGGACGAGCGCGGTTGCGCCGCCACCATGGCCTTCGGCATGGAAGCGATTGCCGGCGGTACCGACCTGCTTTGCCTTGGCGACCTCGGCGTCGGCAATTCGACTGTCGCCGCGGCCCTTTGCACGGCATTGTTCGGAGGCACCGGGGCCGACTGGATCGGCCCTGGATCAGGGGCCGACACGGTGATGCAGAAGCGCAAGGCGGAGGTGGTCGATGCCGCGATCGCGTTTCACGGCGCGAGCCTCAAGGACCCGCTGGAAGCGCTGCGCCGGGTCGGTGGACGGGAATTCGCCGCGATCTGCGGCGCCATTCTGGCGGCGCGGATGCAGAAGATCCCGGTGCTGCTCGATGGGTTTGCGGTGACTGCGGCCGCTGGTGTCCTACATGCCGCCAACCCCGCCGCGCTCGACCATTGTCTCCTCGCAAGCCTGTCGCCGGAGCCTGGTCATGCCAAGGTCGCCGAGCGCCTCGGCCTTCGCCCGCTGCTCGATCTGGGCGTCAGTCAAGGCGAGGGGGTAGGGGCGGCGCTTGCCGCCGGCTTGGTCAAGGCGGCCGCGCTGACCAGCTCCGGCATGGCAGCCGCGGTCCGCGGTTAAGCATTCAGCGCCGGCGCGAGGCAACCGCCTTGGTCGGCAGCGCCGGCAGTTCCTCCATCACCCGGCTCAGCGGGAAGATGGCGATCGCCTCGGTGCCTTCGCGCAGCCTGGAATGGAGCTGGAATTCGCCGCCATGCATGGCCAGCAAGCCTTGCACGATCGGCAGGCCAAGCCCGGTGCCCTGTTCGGCGCTCTTGATGGCGATCGAGCCCTGGCCGAAGGCCGAAAGCACGATCGGAATCTCGTCTTCCGGTATGCCCGGCCCATTGTCCTTGACGGAGAGATATTGCCCGCCGCCCGCCGTCCAGCCGACGCGCACGCGGATTTCGCCGCCGGTGGCGGTGAACTTGATGGCATTGGACAACAGGTTGAGCGCAATCTGCCGCACCGCGCGTTCGTCGGCGAACAGGCGCGGCAAGGCGTTTTCGAAATCCTGGACGATGCGGATGTCCTTGTTGCGCGCCTTCAGCTCCATCATGTGGCAGCAATCCTCGACGACGGAGAGCAGCATCATCGGCTCCTCGTTGAGCTGGTAGCGGCCCGCTTCGATGCGCGACAAATCGAGAATTTCGTTGATCAGGTCGAGCAGATGCTGTCCGGAGTCGTGCACGTCACGGGCATAGTCGCGATAGGTCGGGTTGCTCATCGGGCCGAGCACCTCGTTGGCCATCACTTCGGAAAAGCCGAGAATGGCGTTGAGCGGTGTGCGCAGTTCGTGGCTCATCGAGGCCAGGAAACGCGATTTCGCCAGATTGGCGTCTTCCGCCCGCCGCCGTGCCTCGTCCGACATCGATTTTGCCGTCTCCAGTTCGGCGATCAGCGCATCCTTTTCGGAGCGGAACGACAGCAGCATCAGCGAGGAACGGTTGAGTTGGCGCGCCACATAGGCGAAGAACGGCAACGAGGAGATCAGCAAGCCTGCCATGATCACTTCGACCGGCATCCATAATTTCGCACTGGCATAAGCATAGATGGCGACCGGGAGGGCGAAGGTCGCCAACAGCGCACCGCGCAGGGACGAGGCCAGGATCGCGGTTGCCGACATGGCGAGCAGCAGCACCACCGCCTTGGCGACCTGGAACTGATCCATTTGGCAAGTTTCGCAGCCGAGCCATGCGAACCAAGCCCAGCCAAGCCCGCACAGAAAATGGCCGATCAGGAAATCCCTATGCGTTTCCAGCGGGTTGAGTTCGGACGCTTGAGTGACGCGTCTGGCCATGAACGCAACGATGGTATAGCAGATGAATGTGAACAGCGCCCAGACGCCGATCTCCTTGCCGATGCCCGCGAACAAGCCTGCCGCGGCCGTTGCCAGAACGAGCAGCGGGATAACGATCACGCCGCCGGTCATCGAAAGCGCGTGGAGCTTCAACAGCTCGCGGTCGAAGTCGGGATTTCCGGCTTGCTGCGAAAGACGGTCGCGCGTCTTGCGCACCGCGCGCGCGACATCGCTGTTGCGATGGCGTTTTCTGCGGTCCACAATAAACTTGTCCGCCGTGGTCGAGCGTTGCAGGGGCATGAAGTCTTCAATTTACGCGGGCAGCAATTTCAAATCGTTAAGCTACGTTCGAATGATTAACCAACGGTTTGCCATATGAGCCGTTCGTGGTCGCGATGGCCGCGCCAGCGATACTATGCGCCGCGTCCGCGAAGCCTGTGGCGCCGACTAATGGACTATGGGCTGACACTCATCGTGCTCGGCCTGGCGATCCTCCTGGCGGCGCGCCTCGACCGGATCGAGACGCGCAAGACGGAGGGCGCGGCCACCGTCAATGACGGCGATAGCATCACCCTCGGCAGCGAGCGTGTCCGCATGCGTGGCATCGACGCGCCGGAATATTCGCAGATCTGCCGCAAGAACGGTGCCGACTATCCATGCGGCAAGCTCGCGCGGCAGTCCCTGGTGCGGTTGATAGCCGGCAAAGCGGTCTCCTGCAGCGGCTGGCAGCGCGACCGCTACGGCAGGCTGCTCGGCGACTGCAAGGCCGGTGGCAAGGATCTCAACCGCGCACAGGTCGAGGCCGGCTGGGCGGTCGCCTTTGGCGATTTCGAGACCGAGGAAGCTGCTGCGCGCGCAGGCAAAGCCGGCATCTGGGGCGGAACTTTCGACGAACCGAAGAACTGGCGCGAGAGCCACGGCCACGAGCTGGTCGAAAGAAAGCACGGCACCTTGGCGTCGATCGGCGATGCCTTGCGTGAAATTTTTCGCTTCTGGTGAGTTGTGCCTATAGTTCGTCGGGACGGACGAGGAGGATGGAGATGAAGCTGTTCGACGGCGGGCGCGCGCCCAATCCACGTCGGGTTCGGATTTTTCTGGCCGAAAAGGGACTTCAGGTTCCGCTGGTGCCCGTAGACATGGGCGCGCTGGAGCACAAAGAGCAGCCGGTCAGCTCGCGCAATCCGCTGAAGCGTCTGCCGGTGCTCGAGCTCGATGACGGCACCATCATCACCGAATCCGTCGCAATCTGTCGTTACTTCGAGGAACTGCACCCCGAGCCGGCTTTGTTCGGGCATGGGGCGCTCGGCAAGGCAATCGTCGAGATGTGGCAAAGACGTGTGGAGTTCAATCTGTTCGGCTGCGTCGCCGCGGCGTTCCGGCACATCCACCCCGCAATGAGGGAATGGGAGATCCCGCAAATCCCCGAATGGGGCGAGGCCAACAAGCCGAAGGCGATCGAATTCCTGAGATTTCTGGACACTGAGCTCGCCGGCAGGGAATTCATCGCCGGCGATGCCTATTCGATCGCCGACATCACCGGGCTGGTCGCCATCGACTTCATGAAGCCGGCTCGCATCAAGGTACCCGAAGAGTGCACGAACGTGCTGCGCTGGTATCGAGAAATCTCCAGCCGGCCGAGTGCCGCCGCCTGACAACGAGTTCCGAATGCGCGAAGAGCTGGAAGCCTTGACGGCGCGGGTACGCGCCTGCCGCATCTGCGTCGATAACCCGGCCGGCAGGCCGTTGCCGCACCAGCCGCGTCCGGTGCTCAGGCCATCGTCGAGTGCGCGTATCCTGATCGCCAGCCAGGCGCCGGGTACCAAGGTTCACATCACAGGGATGCCGTTCACCGACGCCTCCGGCGACCGGCTGCGAAGCTGGCTGGGCGTCCGCAGCGAGGAATTTTACGACACGGACAAATTCGCCATCGTGCCGATGGGCTTTTGCTTTCCCGGTCAGGACGCCAGGGGCGCCGACCTGCCGCCGCGCCGCGAATGTGCGCCGGCCTGGCGCACATCGCTGATGGCGCTGATGCCGCAAGTCGATATGGTGCTGACGATCGGCATCTACGCGCAAAGCTGGCATATGGGCGCGGCGCGCCGTCCCTCGCTGACGGAAACGGTCATGGATTGGCGTGCCATCTGGGCGGCGGCAATCGACCCGAAAGTCCTGCCGCTGCCGCACCCGTCCTGGCGCAACACCGGTTGGCTGAAGCGCAATCCATGGTTTGAAATGGATTTGCTGCCCTTCCTGAGATCGGAAATCCGCTATCGCCTCGGCTAGGCATTCAGCAAGAAATCACTCGCTTTCGCACTATGCGGCAGAATTTCTTTCTTGTAATAGGCTCGAGCAAGAGGGATTATGGTAATCCATTCCTCGAAGCGCGCCGCGCATGAGGGGACGCGCGTTAAATTCTTGTTTTTATGCATGTCGTTGTGCCAAGGCCGCTGCGCACTTGGACGACTTGCATCAGGGGAGCACCCAATGGACCGCCTTGATAGAAAAATTCTCCGCCTCCTGCAGGAGGATGCGACGCTTGCAGTCGCCGACGTCGCCAAGAAGGTCGGCCTGTCGACGACGCCGTGCTGGCGGCGCATCCAGAAGCTCGAGGAAGAGGGCGTCATCAAGCGGCGCGTCGCCATCCTCGATCATGAAAAGGTCAATGTGCGGGTCACGGTGTTCGTCTCGATCCGCACCAATTCGCACAGCCATGAATGGCTGCGGCGCTTTTCGGAGGTCATCCAGGAATTCCCGGAAGTGGTCGAATTCTATCGCATGAGCGGCGACGTCGACTATCTCTTGCGCGTCGTGGTGCCCGATATCGCCGCCTACGACGCCTTCTACAAGCGGCTGATCGCCAAGATCGAGATCCGCGACGTGTCGTCTTCCTTCGCCATGGAGCAGATCAAATACACGACCGAGATGCCGCTGGATTACATGATGCTCGACAAGGAGTCCGGCGCCAACGCCGCCTGAGATTCTTCTGTTTAGTTCTTCTTTTTGTTCAGGAAAGTCCATGGCGAGTTGACCGGCAGCGTGATCGTGTCCGGCACGGTGTCGACATTGACCACCTCGGCCTTGCGCACGGTGTAGCCCGACTGGATGACGCTGACGCCGTCAAGCATGAAAAGCTGGCTCTTCTCCATGCCCGGCCGTAATGCGCCGGTCACCGAAACCGGCTGGTAGGCCTCGGACATCCTGTAAGGGTGTGCAGGCGTGACGAGGACGATCTGGTTGGGCGGCGGCGTCGGCATGTGGCTGCAGGCTCCCGTCCACGGCACCAGCAGGAACTGGTAAACGAGATCGCCGTCGCGATCGACCGGCAGCGCATAGCCTGCGAGTTGCACGGTCTTGTCCTGCAAGTTGAGTGAGAGCGTCTCGCCATGATCCGGCATTTTGGCCGCAATCATCGGCAGTCCGACGCTTTCGGCGGCTGCCTGGGTCGCCGGGCGCAGATCCTTCCAGAAAATATGCATCGTCCCGGCGCAAGCGCTGTCTGCCACAATGGACACGAACACCGCGGCCGCCAGGATCGCTCCTGATTTGAGACGGTTGCTCATTGCTGCTCCATTGTTGAGCCTTGATCTGCGGCCTATGCCAGCAAGTAAAGCTGCCGCTGTCGCCAAGGTCAACGTTCAAGCCGCATCACATGCCGACGCGAGCCGGTCATGCCGATCTCGCGAAAGCCGCGGGCGGCGAACGTGTCCCGAAAACCCATAAAGCTGTAGCTCGGCGACGCCTGGTCGACCGGATAGGCTTCGATCGTCCTGGCGCCTTTGGCAAAGGCGTGATCGATGGCCGCGTCGAGTAATGCGCTTGCCAGCCCGCCGCCGCGCAGCGCTTTCGGTACATAGAAGCAGACGATCGACCAGATGCCCATCTCGCTATCGTTCTGCTGCCGTGACAGCTTGCGGTAGGTCTCGCGCGGCGCAATCGAGCACCAGCCGACGGTCCGGCCATCGATCTGGGCGACAATGCCGACCGGCGTGCCGGCGTCGATCAGCGTCATCATCGCGCGTTTCTTCTCGTCGTTCTCGACATGCTCGCGGCGATCGAGATTGCGCCAAGCCATACACCAGCAGTATTTCGGCCCGCCGGGTTGCTCGAACAGGTTTTCGAAATCGGCGCGCGTCGATTGCGTCACCTCCGTGAAGCGCACTTCGCTCAGGTCAAGCTTTTCTGGCGGCGAGCCGTTCGAGCGTCTTGGCATCGGAAAGTTCCTTCACGGCATCCTTGCCGATCCAGCGAGCAGTCCTGTCTGTCGAGGCCGCCAATTTTTGCGCCAGGGCAAGGGCAGGGCCGTGCAAATTCATCGATCGCTTGCCGATCGAACGAAGCGCCCAGTTCACGGCCTTCTTCACAAAATTGCGGCCGTCGGTCGCATGCGCCTCGATGATCGACAGGAATTCGAGGAAGGTCGTCTCGGGTTCCTTCTTCCGGTGGACTACCGACCAGGCCATCATCGCAAAAGCCGTGCGTCGAACGAATTCCCGTTCGTCGACCGCGAATTCGGCGATCAATTCCTTCCAGCAATCCGTATCGACAAAGAGATCGGAGACCCCGTCGACGATATCCCACGAGTCGAAAGTCGCCGCCCATCGTCTTGCATCCGCGGAGGAGAACCGCTCCGGATCGGCTGTCACGGAAGCAATGAACTGCGCCTCCATGATGCCTGTCTGCCAAAGCTCAAAGGCACGCTCATGGTTGCGCTTGATTTTCTTGGAAATCTGCCGCTGCACGCCATGCGAGATACCTAGCGCACGTTCGATCTTGATGCCGTAGCGCAGCATGCCAAGTCGATTTTCCTCCGAGGCGATCGAGCGCAGATGAGCGACGATTTCATCGGCGCTGGATTGAGGCGAAAGCTCGGCCACGGTGAAATCCTATTTCTCCAGCCTTGCCAGCAGCGAGGACGTGTCCCAGCGCTTGCCGCCCATCGCCTGCACGTCCTTGTAGAACTGGTCGACGAGTGCCGTCACCGGCAGTTTGGCGCCGTTGCGGTCGGCCTCGGCGAGGCAGATGCCAAGATCCTTGCGCATCCAGTCGACGGCGAAGCCGAAATCATATTTGCCGGCATTCATCGTCTTGTGCCGGTTCTCCATCTGCCAGGAACCGGCCGCACCCTTGGAAATCACCTCTATGACCTTTTCGATGTCGAGCCCAGCCTTCTTGCCGAAATGGATGCCCTCCGCCAGGCCCTGAACGAGGCCGGCGATGCAGATCTGGTTGATCATCTTGGTGAGTTGGCCAGCCCCGGCCGATCCCATCAATCCGACCATGCGGGCATAAGCATCTATGACTGGCTTGGCCCTGTCGAAGGCGTCGGGCTCGCCGCCGACCATCACGGTCAGCATGCCGTTCTCGGCGCCTGCCTGACCGCCGGAGACCGGGGCGTCGAGGAACGCAAACCCGAGCGCGTGCGACTGCTGCGCCAGTTCGCGCGCGACCTCCGCCGATGCCGTGGTGTTGTCGATGAAGATGGCGCCTTTCTTCATGGAATTGAAGGCGCCTTCGGCACCGGTCGTCACCGAGCGCAGATCGTCGTCATTGCCGACGCAGGAAAAGACGAAGTCCTTGCCCGCGGCCGCCTCTGCTGGTGTCGCGGCGAAGCTGCCGCCATGCTGGGCAACCCACTGCTCGGCCTTGGCCCTGGTGCGGTTGTAGACGGTGACGTCGTGACCGCCCTTGTTCTTGAGATGTCCGGCCATCGGATAGCCCATGATGCCAAGACCGAGAAATGCCACCGAAGCCATGTTTTCGAATCCCTTAGAAGCCTGCTTTGCGGTCCTCTCTACCGGATCAGGCAAGGCGATGGGAGTCAGCGGTGCAGATGGATGGTGATGCGGCGTTCGATCCACTCGACGCCGTGGCGCAATGTTTCCACGATGATCAGATAGATGATCGCCGCCCAGATATACGACTGAAAGTCGAAGGTGCGCGCATAGGTGAGCCGGGTGATGCCCATCAAATCGTAGACCGTGATGATGGCGACGATTGCCGAGCCCTTGATCATCAGGATGATCTCGTTGCCATACGGGCGCAACGCGACGATCAGCGCCTGCGGCAGGATGATCTTCCACATCGTCTGCAGTTTGTGCAGGCCGAGCGAGGCGGCACCTTCCCACTGGCCCCTCGGCACGCTCTCGATTGCGCCACGCAAAATCTCGGCCTGGTACGCGGCCGTATTCAGCGAAAAGGCGAAGATCGCGCAGTTGAACGCTTCGCGGAAGAAGCCCCACAGTCCGACCATCTCGAGCTCCGGCCGGAAGGAGCCGACCCCGTAGTAGACCAGGAAGGTCTGCGCCAACAGCGGCGTGCCGCGAAAGAAATAGACATAGGCATAAGCGAACCCCGAAAGGATCGGGTTCTTCGACATGCGTGCATAGGCGATCGGCACCGACAGGATCGCGCCAAGCACAATCGAGATGGCAACCAGCAGCAGCGTGACGCCGAGGCCGGATATGTAGCCGGGTGCATATTTCTGGAAGAACTCCGGGTTCCACGCAGCGACCAGGTAGACGACCATGCCAATGCCGAGAGCGATCCACAGGCCGACCAGGACATGGCCGAGGATGCGTTGACGCGACCAGCCGCGTGCGGGCGGCGGCGGCCGGTCGACCTTCAGCGTGTCGGTGGCCAGGCTCATCTCTTGACCTCGCTGCCGCCGACCGCTCGTTCGATCGCATTGATGCCGAAGGAGGAGACGATCGCCAGCAGGAGATAGATCAGGCCGGCAAAACCGTAAAACAGGAAGGCATGCTTGGTGACGCGCGCGGCAACCCCGCTCTGCCTGAGGATCTCGTTGAGACCAACGGCCGATACGAGCGCGGTGTCCTTGAGCAGGATGAGCCAGAGATTGGCAAGTCCGGGTAATGCGATGCGGATCAACTGCGGCAGCACGATCAGCCGCATCGTCTGGCCGCTGGACAGGCCAACCGAATAGCCTCCCTCATATTGCCCTTTTGGAATGGCGCGGAAGGCGGATAAAAACACCTCGCTGGAATAAGAGGAGAAAATGAAGCAGAGCGCGATCATGCCGGCGACGAAGCTGTTGACGTCGGCGGACGTTCCGGGGCTCACCAGCCGGACAATGTACTGCAGGATCAATGGGATGCCGAAGAAGATCAGAAACAGCGTGAGCAGCTCGGGTATTCCGCGAAAAATCGTGGTGTAGATGTTCCCGGCCAGTCTCAGCGACGGCTCTTCCGATTGTTTGGCCAGCGCCACGAAAAAGCCGAGCGTCAGCCCGAAGGGCAGAGTGGCCAGCGCAAGACATACCGTGACAAATACACCCGCGGCGATGTCGTCGAGCCAGCCTTCGGGTCCCCAACTGAGAAGCGTCAGTGCGCTCTGCATCCGCCTGCCTGTTCTCCTTGAGGCTCTTCGAGACCCGTGCCGCGTCACCCCTCGTGCGCGGCATCCTTATAAGCACGGCGGGAATCTCCCGCCGTTCAAGTCCTCGTATGTCGGTCGATCAGGACTCGCCGCCATAAACGTCATATTTGAAGTATTTGTCGTTGATTTCCTTGTACTTTCCGTTTGCTCGGATGGCGTCGATCGCCGCATTGAACTGGTTGACCAGATCGGTCTCGCCCTTGCGCACGGCAATGCCGGCGCCCGGACCGTGGATTTCGATGACCGGCTTGATTGTGCCGACCAGCTTGCAGCAGGCGCCGTCCGGCGAATCCAGCCATTGCTGCAGCACGACGATGTCGTCATTGGCGGCATCGAGCCGGCCATTGGCCAGATCGAGCTGGTATTCCTGTGCGGTCGGGTACGGCTTGACGGTGCTGTCGGTATAAGTCTTGGTCGAATAGTTGAAATGCGTGGTGGACGCCTGCACGCCGATTGTCTTGCCGGCCAAATCTTCCTTGGTGACACCCTTGATGTCGGTGTCCTTGGGCGCGGCGATCGCCGGCGGCGTATTGTAATATTTGTGGGTGAAGTCGACCTTCTCGGCGCGTTCCGGCGTGATCGACATCGACGCGACGATGGCGTCGAACTTGCCTGCCTGAAGGGCTGGAATGATGCCGTCCCAGTCCTGCGCGACAAAGGTGCACTTCACCTTCATCTCGTCGCAGAGCGCCTTGGCAATGTCGATATCGAAGCCTACGAGCTGGCCGTCGGCTGTCAGATTGTTGAATGGGGGATAGGCTCCCTCGGTGCCGATCCTCAAGGTCTTTTCCTGGGCCTGGGCAACGCCAAGCGTCAGCAGCGCAGCCGAAGCGGCAAGCGCGATACGCAGTGCAATACGCATAATGGTCCTCTCTGTTGGTCCCGGCCGTCGTTCCCGAACGGCTCTGTGGGCGGTGCTTTTGACCGCCCGCTGATGCGATACTCCCATTCTTTCCCAAGAAAAAGCAACTGCAAAACCGTCGCTTGAGGGAAGGTCATGTTCAGAAAGCGATGACGCTGGGTCAGACGCCTAAATTGGAAAGCAAGTGGGCGGAAACTGTCTTCTGCCGCATTTTCAGCGCGACAGGCTTGTGGCGCGCTCGATGAAGTCAGCTATCGAATTCGTGTCGTCGAGATCGAAGGCCGGCAGGTCTTCGCCGATAATGGGGAAGTCGGAGGCGATGGCGACAATGTGTGGATCGCCTGCCGAGAGCGGTGTCCGGTCCTTGGCCTCGAGCCGTCTCGTCTCGATTTTCTTGTGCGCTTCGCGCTTGTAACCCTCGACCAACACGATGTCGCACGGTGCCAGCCGTGACAGGATCGCGTCTAACGTCGGCTCGTCCTCGCCGCGCAATTCGTGCATCAGCGCCCAGCGCCTGCCCGACACGACCGCGACCTCCATCGCTCCCGCCTGCCGGTGGCGAAAGCTGTCCGCTCCGGGTTTGTCGATGTCGAAATCATGATGGGCGTGTTTTACCGTCGACACTTTCCAGCCGCGCCGGACGAGTTCGGCTACCAGCTTTTCGGTCAATGTCGTCTTGCCGGAGTTCTTCCAGCCGGTGATGCCGAAAATACGTCTTTTCATGGCTCGATGCTCTGCAACAGATGCACGGCCTGGGCAAGGTCGTCGGGAGTGTTGATGTTGAAGAACGGATCGATCTCGGCCCCGCCGGATTTCAGGATGGGAAATTCCACCTCGACAAAACCGTGCCGGTCGATGAACGCCGCAACGCGCCGGTTGTCTTCCTCGATGAGAAATTTTCGCAAGACCTGATCTAACCCTAGCGGCCAGAGTGCAAAGGTCGGATGCCGTTTGCCGCCGGAACAGGCGACGGCAATCGAGCCGGGGCGTTCGTCGGCTGCCGCGAGCAGCCGCTCGACCATATCCCTGGGCAGGAAAGGCGTGTCGCCGGCAGCCGTGACCAGCGCCTGGCAGGTCGTGTCGGAAGCCCATTCGAGGCCGGTCAGGATCCCGGCAAGCGGCCCGGCATAACCTTTGACAGTGTCGGCAAGCACCGGAAGCCCCGTCGCGGCAAACCGTGTCGGATCGCCATTGGCGTTTAGCGCAAGCGGTCCGACCTGCGGGCCAAGGCGCGAAACGACACGGTCGAGCAGGGTACCGTCGCCAAGCGCAAGCAGCGTCTTGTCGCCGCCACCCATCCGGCTCGATCGGCCGCCGGCCAGAATGATCCCTGCGATATGTCGGCCCATCGTTTGCTGCCTAGACCCAAAATCCAGTTTTCAAATCAGACAGTCGTCGACAGTCACTCTATATGCCGTCCGGCGCCATGTCCGGTCCAGTGCTTTCGGCGGCTGTTTTTCGCCGGCCGACGATCCGTTCGCGGTAGAGTGCATAGAGGCCTGACGCGATGATGATCGTGGCACCGAGGATCATCGGCAGATCGGGGACATCGCCGAAGATCGTGAAGCCAAGCAGGATCGACCAGAGCAGGGCGGTGTAGCGAAACGGCGCGATGAAGGAGATATCGCCCACCCGCATCGCCGTGATGATGAAGTGATAGCCGATGAGCACGAGCACCGCCGCCAGCGCCAGGAACGCCGTGCTTTGTCCTGTCATCGGTGTCCAGCCGCCCATCGGCGAAAGCAGTGCCGCGCCCAGAACTGTCATGGCAAGTGCGGTGGCGGTCGACACCAGCAATGTCGGAATTGCCTGCGGGATCCGCTTGGTAGCGAGATCGCGCACCGCACAGCATGCGACGCTGGCCAGCGCCAGCAGAGAAAAGACGCTGAACCCTTCGAAGCCGGGCCGCACGATGATCAGCACGCCGGCAAAACCGGCGGCAATGGCCAGCCAGCGCCGCCAGCCGACGCCCTCGTTGAACACAAGCGCGGCGCCCATCGTCACCGCCAGCGGCAGCGCCTGCAGCACGGCGGAGACATTGGCGATCGGAAGATGCGCCAGAGCAACCAGGAACGACACGGTGGCGCCAGCCTCGCCGGCAACGCGCAGCGCAACGGTCGGCTGCAGCATCGAACCTGGCCGGGCAAGCGCGCCCCGTTGCCACGCAAGCAGGCCAACGAAAAGCGAAGCGAAGGCGCCGCGGATCAGCATGACCTGCGCCATGTTCATCGATTCCGATGAGAATTTGGTGATCGCGTCGTTGAGAGTGAACCCAGCCATGGCCACCATCATGAACAACGCGCCGCGGAGGTTTGGCGAAAGAGGCAAGGCGATTACCGGGTGAGTCCTGCAGCAAGCGTCTAGCAGGCACCCACAAGACAGCAACGTCAAAGGGCTGGGCCACAGCCTTTCTGTGGCCCGTGACATCTGCCGCGCAAGAGCGGCAGGGCTTATTTGGGCGTCAGTACCTCGGTGCCGTTGCCTTCCTTGCCGGCAATCGTCCACAGGCCATGCAGCGAGCCGTCTTCCTGCATCTTGTAGACGACTAGACCGACCGCCTTGCCCATGACATAGCCGGCGGAGAAGGCATCGTCGTTGCGCATGCAGATACCGTCCGAGGACGAGCCGCCTGTCTCCCAATGGATCGTGCAGGTCGTCTCGCTGGTCAGCGTGATCGTCGCGTCGCCACCATAGGACGACCCATCGAAATTGGTGCCGGCCACGGCATAGGTGCCGCCGATCGACTGAGCCGCCGCGGGCAGGGCCGCGAGGCTGAGCAATGCAAGAGAAAGAATGAGTTTGCGCATATCGTATTCCCCCACTGGGCGAAGAACCGCTCCAGAGCAAAGGCTAGGCCCGAATGGGCTTGCGGTAAATCCGGTGACCGTTTGCGGACAAGACCTTTTCTGGGTGTGACCCAAAAAAAGGTGCCGTTCTAAAGGATGGGTTCGGAGGGCAAATTTATCACACTGCGGCTCGAGGAAAATTTTTCGACGAGATCAAATTTGCTCGGCAAGATTCACCAAATTGGTCATTGTAAGCTTCTGATCGTGTTGGGGAGATGGTCCATGATGAATGCACGAGGCAATGCGGACTGGCTTGGCACAGGCAGCAGGCGGCATGTTTCGTCGGCTTTCCGGTTCTCTTCTGCCCTGGCGGTTATCCTCATGGCGATAGCGCCTGCGTTCGCCGAGAACGGCGCTTCGGCGTCGGCAGTCGAACGGATGTCCACGCCGGGTCACGAAGCGGATGAGCTCGCTCGCCGCGTCGGGACATGGTCCGTCGTCAACACGATCTGGCCAACGCCCGGCGCCCAGCCGATCGTGATGACGGGGCTGGTGGCCGAGCGCACGATGATCGGTCCCTTCATGCAGGAGGTGATGCGCCCGGCGCCCGGGTCGAAAATGCCGGACTTCCAGCGGATAGCCTATTTGAGCTATGACCGGGTGGAGGGCCGCTGGAAGTATGTCTCCATGGACACCCGTTTCCCGGCAGGGATCATGCCCGCCTGGAGTTTTGGTGGCGAGGAGGACGGCAAGATTTCACTGCTGTTCCAGCCGCTTGGTTTCGTCGGCTTCGGCCCCGAGGTCGAAGGGCGGTTCACGGCCTCCGATTTCGTCATTTCCAGGGACGGCGACAATCACGAAGTGGCCGAGCAACATTTCCTCCAGGCCAATGGCAGCGGCAAAAAATGGCTTGCCGTACGATATGACTACACGCGCCAACAACCGTGACTCGCTAGCAAAAACAATAGGCTGCCAATAAGTTCTGACGTCGCCGGATGCTCACGGTCCCCTGAGGCTGCCGGCGATCGCATCGACGAGCGGGTCGTATTTCGATTTCAGGGCTGGCGGGTAGTCGATCCAGACCGTTCGGATGACACCGTCTTTTCCGAACAGGCGGCGTTCATAGAAGATGTTCCCGCCTTTGATGCCCGACAGCACCGCCCAGTCCTTGCCGGTCTTGCTGTAGGTGATCCTGTAGCCAGGTTCCTTGCTGGCCCTCTCGGCGGAGACGAAGGCTGTCGGGGTGTCATCATCGATGTTGAGGATACCCGAACAGATCAGGCTGGCGCCATCGGCAGTGAGCCATTGTTGTCCATCGCCATTGTCCGGCTCAGGCTGGCGAAGAGTGAAGATTTCATCCGGATAGGTGCAGATGGTACCGAAGCGCTCGTTCGTGTAGGTAAATGGCGCGGCAACTGCCGTGGTCCCCGCCATCACTCCGAAAAACGTCAGGACTGCAAAAAACCGCTGCACGCCTTGCCTCGCGCCGATACCAAGGTGATTATTCTTGCACGAAATCGGCGAAAAATCAGCCGCCGGTGACGCTCATATGCCGCGACACCGACGGACGGTTGGTGCGGCGATCGATGATGAAGTCGTGGCCTTTGGGCTTGCGGCCGATTGCTTCGTCGATGGCATCGGCGACCAGCTCGTTGCCTTCCGACGCACGCAGCGGCGCGCGCAGGTCGGCCGCATCTTCCTGGCCGAGGCACATGTAAAGGGTGCCGGTGCAGGTCAGCCGGACCCGGTTGCAGCTTTCGCAGAAATTATGCGTCATCGGCGTGATGAAGCCCAGCCGTCCGCCGGTCTCGGCGACTTGGACATAGCGGGCCGGGCCACCGGTCTTGTAGGGAATGTCGCTTAGCGTGAACTGGCGTTCGAGAGCCGCGCGCAGCAGCGACAGCGGCAAATACTGGTCGGTGCGGTCGGCGTCGATCTCGCCCATCGGCATGGTTTCGATGACCGTCAGATCCATGCCGCGGCCATGCGCCCAGCGCAGCATTTCCGGCAATTCGGCGTCATTGAAGTCCTTCAACGCCACGGCGTTGAGCTTTACCTTTAGCCCGGCCGCCTGCGCGGCGTCGATGCCGTCCATGACCTTGTCCAGATTGCCCCAGCGGGTGATCTGGCGGAATTTGTCGGCATCGAGGGTATCGAGCGAGACGTTAATGCGCTTGACGCCGCAGTCGGCGAGCTCGGCGGCAAAGCGGGAAAGCTGCGATCCGTTGGTGGTCAGCGTCAGCTCTTCCAGTGCACCACTCTCGAGATGCCGCGAAAGCTGGCGTACCAGGTGCATGATGTTCTTGCGCACAAGCGGCTCACCGCCGGTGAGGCGGAGCTTGCGCACACCCTTTTCGATGAAGACCGTGCAGAGCCGGTCGAGCTCTTCCAGCGACAGCAGGTCCTTCTTCGGCAGGAACGTCATGTCCTCGGCCATGCAATAGGTGCAGCGGAAATCGCAGCGGTCGGTGACCGACACGCGCAGGTAGGTGATCGTGCGACCGAAAGGATCGATCATATCCATGCTTGTGCGCTTCCCGTGGGCGTGAACGGCTTCGTTATATATGGCTATGTGATACGAGCCAACTTGGCATTCAAGATAGAAGCTCGCGATCATCGGTAACATTCCGACGCCGACAGATCATGTCGGAACTTTCCATGCGGCCTTTTCCCTCGACGCGAAGCGGCGTAGGGAAGGGCAGTTCTCCGCAGGATCCACCAGCATGACAGCGCCAAAAGAACTTAGGGTCTCGAAGGACCGCAAGCTGCTTTCCGTCACCTTTCCGGGCCATCAGCCGTTCGAATTGTCGGCCGAGCTGCTGCGCGTCGCCTCGCCATCGGCCGAGGTGCAGGGCCATTCGCCCGAACAGCGCGTCACCGTTCCCGGCAAGCGCAATGTAGCGATTCTGAAGATCGAGCCGGTCGGCAATTATGCCGTGCGCATCACCTTCGACGATTTCCATGATACCGGCATCTTCACCTGGAATTACCTGCATACGCTGGGTCATGAGAAGGATGCACGCTGGGCCGCCTATCTCGCCGAACTGGAAGAGAAGGGGCTGAGCCGCGACCGTTGAATGGATCCCGCAGGGCTCTCAGGTCAACGCAGGATCGCCAGTATCTCGCTGGTGTCGTAATAAAACGGCGTGCCTTCGATCAGCCGGTCATCCTTGAAGCGCAAGACTTCGGCAAACGGCTGTTTGACGGTTGCACCATTGGCCCGCGATGTCAGCGAAAGCGAGCAGCTCATGAACACCGTGTCATCGTTTTGGGCGACCTGAAGGTCCTCCACCGCCACGTCGCTCCAGATTTCCCGCATTTTGCGGAAAAGGGCGCCAACGCCGTCGAGGCCGTTCCAGTCACCGGCATAGGGCAGGGAGCGCGGCTCATGCACGACAATCTCGGCATGAAATGCGCCGGCAAGCATATCGAGGCTCTCCGAGCCTGATTGCAGGAAACGCATTTCAACATTGAACATGTTTTCAATAAGTTCCATGGCGGTGCGTCGCCGGTCGAGCGGTTTATCCATTTTTGACCTCCGTATCCGTTGGCACGATCATGCAGGTAAAGCGGTTTGCCCTTGTTCGCGTTGCCTCGACCCCGTTTCCTGATGACCGGCAAACGGGCACTTGTCGTGAAAACGTCATCCATCTGGAGTAGCGCCGGCAAAGCGTTGGAGACGAAAACATGTCCATAATCACCAGCATCGAACAGCTTGAAGCGCTCTATGGCCTGCCCGGCGAGGCGTCGGTGGTCAAGGAACTCGACCAGCTGATTCGCGAATACGCAGCTATCATCGAGGCTTCGCCGTTTGCCGCGCTCGCAACCTGCGGGCCAGAAGGGCTGGACTGCTCGCCGCGCGGCGATCTCGCCGGCTTCGTCCGCATCCACGATCCGAAAACGCTGATGATGCCGGACCGGCGCGGCAACAACCGTGCCGATTCGCTAAGGAACATCCTTCGCGATCCGCGCGTCGCGCTCCTGTTCCTGGTGCCGGGTTCCGGCACGACGCTGCGCGTCAATGGCCGCGCCCACATCACCACCGATACCGGGCTCTGCGCCTCGTTCGCCGTCGAGGGCAAGCCGGCGCGCTCGGTGACGATCATCGAGATCGATGCGGTTTATTTCCAGTGCGCCCGCGCCATCCACCGATCGGAACTGTGGAATCCGGCAAGGCATGTCGACCCGAGATCGCTGCCGACTCCCGGCCAAATCCTGGAAATCACCAGCCGCAAGAACATTGACGGCGAGGTCTACGACAAGGAATGGCCCGAGCGCGCGAAAAAATCGATGTGGTGAAGCATTTGGTGGTGGAGCACTGGGCTGTCAGGCGGTCTTCAAAACCTCGGCAACCCTACGCATCTGTTCGCCGATCATGTCACATTGTTCCGGCGTCGACTGGCTCATCGCCTTCTCGATCAGCGCCATATGGACCTTCAGCGCCTGCATCAGCAGTGCCTCGCCGGCCTCTGTCAACGTCAGCCTCAGCACGCGCTTGTCCTTCTCGTCGCCCTCGCGGCGCAGCAGGCCACGGGTCTCCAGCTGAGGCAAAAGCATGGTGATGTTGGAGCGGCCGACCAGCAGCCGACGAGCAAGGTCGTGCTGCGACATGCCGGGATGACGGTAGAGATTCATCAGCACGTCGAGCTGCGCCGGCTTCAGGTCGAGCGGCGCAAGCTTCACCGCCAGGGTGCGTTCCACCACATGGCAGGCGCGCGCCACCGCGACCCAGTTGCGAAAACGCGGGTTGTCCCAGGGCAGGTCTTGCTTAATGTTCATGTTTGAACTATTATGTTCATGCTTGAACCAATGAATGGATCGCCACTATGGCATCATTTGGACTGAAGGTCATCCGCGGCACGTTCGGCGTGGCTGAGCATGTGGCACCGCGACTCACCGGGCGTGCTGCATTCGAGCTGTTCTGCCGCACGCCGCACGAGAAGAGCTTGAGCAAAGGCGAGCGCCGCGCAATCGATCGCGCCGCCGATTTCATGACCCAGGCACGCCATCACCGGCTAAAGACCAGAACCGGCTGCGTCATGGTGCATGAATTCCGGCCCGAGCCGGGCAGGGCCACTGCCGGCACCGTGCTCGTCATCCATGGTTGGCGTTCGCGCACCGAATACATGCGCACGCTGATCGAAGCCTATCGCGATGCCGGCTACAAGGTGGTCTCGCTCGATCTGCCGGGCCACGGCCAGTCGCAGGGCCGCCGGCTTACCCTGGTCAGTGCGGTCGATGCGGCACGGGTTGCCGGCGAATGGTTCGGCCCGTTCGCGGCCATTGTCGGCCATTCCTTTGGTGGTGCCGTTGCCGCCAACGCCGTCGCCGGTTCGATCAGGAACATCCCGCGATTGGCGGCCGGGCGGCTGGTGCTTATCGCCGCGCCGAGCTCGCTGCCGGCGATCTTCGCTGATTTCAGCCGCATGCTGAATGTCGGCTCGCGCTCGCAGGCCGCCATGGCCGACCGGGTCGAGCGCATCGCCGGCCGGCCGTTGCACGAGTTCACCGGTGACCGCCAGCTCGCAAGCACGCCGCTGCCGACGCTGGTGATCCACGCGCCGGACGACCGCGAAGTGTCCGCCGAGCATGCAAGGCTCTACACGCGCGCCGGAGACCATGTGCGGCTTTACTGGGCCGACGGGCTCGGCCACCGCCGCATTCTCGCCGACAGGGGTGTGGTGGAGCGTGCCGTTGGCTTCGTTGCCGGCAGGCTGGAGCCGTCTCTGCAGTGACCTGAATATCGTTCTTGTCAGCCGGGTTCGACCGTCACGCCGCCCCGGTGCTGGCCATCGCTATCCAAGCCGCCATTGCCCCGTCCACCGTCGCCAGAAGAGCCGAGCGCGACGCGCCGTCGCGCGCCTGGATCGACATGCCGTGCTGCACGGTCGCGTAGAAGGTCGCGGCCGTACCGCAGTCGAAATCAGCCGGCAACTCCCCCTCGGCCACGCCACGCTCGAGCCGTCTCAGCAAGGCTTCGCGGTTTTCGGCGCGGCGACGGCGCAGATCATCGCAGATGGCGCCGCGGCTTGAGTCCTGGTGCAATGCGCCGAGCGCGATAAGGCAGCCTTGCGGACGACCGGTCTGTGAATAGGCCCTGGCAGTCTGCCGCAGGAACCGTTCGACCGCCTGGCGCGCGGTCGGCGCCTTTTCCAGCGCGGACCAGATCTCGGTTCCCTCGACCCGCGTGTAAAGCTCGGTTGCCTCGAGAAACAGCGCTTCCTTGCTGCCGAAGGCGGCATAGAGGCTGGGAGAGTTGATGCCCATTGCAGCGGTCAGGTCGCTTATCGACGCGCCCTCATAACCCTTGGCCCAAAACACTTCCATTGCGCGCCGCAAGGCGGCGGCTCGATCGAAGGTGCGGGGGCGGCCTCGTTCCGGCATGGCATCCTTTCTGTATTGATCGATACATAATTCAGTTGACGTGGTTCAGCAAGGCTGGCAGATATTTATGTATCAATCACTACAAAATGGAGAAGCAGATGTCATCCAGAAGCTTGAACGGCAAGGCCGCCCTCGTCACCGGCGGCAGCCGCGGCATTGGTGCGGCGATCGCAAGAAGGCTCGCGGCCGACGGCGCAGGCGTGGTGATCACCTATGTGAATGGCGAGGAAGGGGCGCGTGCGGTGGTCAGGGAAATCGAGGCGGCCGGCGGCCGGGCCTTTGCCATCAAGGCCGACAATCGCGATGCTGGGGCGATCGAGGCGGCAGTCGATGAGGCGGCAAAAGCCTTCGGACGGCTCGACATCCTCGTCAACAGCGCCGGCATCTGGCGCGCTGCGCCGATCGATGCCCTGTCGCTTGCCGATTTCGATGAGACAATGGAGGTCAACCTCAGAGCCCCGTTCGTCGCCGCCAAGGCGGCAGCAGCGCATATGGGCGAGGGTGGCCGGATCATCTCGATCGGCAGCAATCTGGCCGAGCGTGCCACCGACGCCGGCCTGAGCGCCTATTCGGCCAGCAAGGCTGCCTTGGTTGGCCTGACCAAGGCCTTTGCACGCGATCTCGGTCCGCGCGGCATCACCGCCAATGTCGTCCATCCGGGGTCGACCGATACCGACATGAATCCGGCAGCCGGCCCGCACGCCGAGCATCAGCGCCAGAAGATGGCGATGCCTCGCTTCGGCACGGCCGACGAGATCGCCGGCATGGTCGCCTGGCTTGCCGGTCCCGAAGGACGCTTCGTGACAGGCGCGGCATTGACCATCGACGGCGGCGCCAACGCTTGAGGCTTGGCTCACGGGCACTACCATTGATCGGGGTCGATGGCGGATTGGCTCGACCCGTCACGATCTTGTGAAACCGTTCTGCAACAGACGTTCCGAAATTTATGGAAGCTTAACGAAATCAGTATGAATCAGTGTAGTCACGCCTTACATCCGCCATGCGGTGGGCGAGACCGTGAAAGCGGTGCGGAACGGGATCCGGTTCAACCGGAGCGGGTGATCCATGAAACTCCTTGGAAACAAAGCAACCGTGCTGCCGTTTGCGGTGGCCGCGGCAATGCTGGCCTTCGGGGCGCCGAAGGCTGAAGCGCAAGGGTTCTTCGACATGCTTTTCGGCGGCGGCGTCAAACACGCACCACCGAAAGGTAACTTTCCGCCGCCACCGTCAAAATACAAGCCGAAGCCCAGGGCGCCGGCCGCTTCCGGTGGTGGGGGCGGTGGTGGTGCGCAAATCAGCGGCCCGTCCTATTATACCTACAAGAGCGATCCGCTGGTGCGCGTCGATTTTTCGGCACTGTCGGCAGCGCCTGAACCAGCAACGCCTCAGGACGCTGCTTTCGAGCCGGCGGCCACCGGGGCTGCATTCCGCGAAGCCATTGCCGGCCTCGACGGCTATGACCTCTACGCCGAGAAGGAGATCGCCAAGGCGCTGATCGCCCATTACTCGGCCAATCCGGATTTCATCTGGGTGACGGGAACCAGTCCCAGCAGCCGCGCCCAGGATGCCGTGCGGGTGCTGGGCGAGGCCGCGAGCTACGGCCTGACGCCCGCCGACTACATCGTCGAAGTTCCGGCAGGAGGCGCATCGGCGGGCAATGCCGATGAACGCCTGAAAGAGCTGGTCCGCTTCGAGATGGCGCTGTCGGCGCGTGTCCTGCGCTACGCCCGTGACGCACAAAGCGGCCGCGTCGATCCCAACCGCATGACCGGCTACTACGATTTTCCGCCGAAGCCGCTCGACATGGAAGGGGTGCTGAAGACGCTGGCCCATACCCAGCAAGTGCGCACTTATCTCGAGTCGCGGCATCCACAGAATTCCGAGTATCAGGCGCTGCGCGTCGAACTGGAAGCGCTCCAGGCCAGCGCCGAAGACGAAATCACCATCGATCCCAACCTGCTGTTGAAGCCGGGGCAGACCAGCCCCGAGCTGCCGAAGCTTTTGACAAAGATCGCGCGCAATCTCGATGACGAGATGGGCGGCGCCTATGGCGAGGTCCTGGCGAGGCTCGCTACCAGCGAGGTCTACGATCCGGAGCTGGTGCCGGTGATCAAGGCGGTGCAAAAACGGGCCGGCATGAAAGGCGACGGCGTCATCGGCCCGCGTACCGTTGCATCGTTGGCCGGAACGTCCAAGGCCGACAAAATTCAGAAGGTTCGGGTTGCGCTCGAAGAGTTGCGCTGGTTGCCTTCCGACCTTGGCAGCCCGCGCGTCTTCATCAACCAGCCGGCTTTCACCGCGAGCTATATCGATGATGGCGAGGAGAAGCTGAAGACCCGCGCCGTGGTTGGCAGGCCCACCAACCAGACTGCTTTCTTCTATGACCAGATAGAGCAGGTCGACTTCCATCCCTATTGGGGCGTGCCGCAGTCGATCCTGGTCAACGAGATGCTGCCGCGGCTGCGCCGGGATCCTGGCTATCTCGACCGCGCCGGCTACGAGGTGGTCAATGCCCGCGGCAAGCGCATTCCCTCGTCCTCGGTCAATTGGGGCGCCTACGGCGCAAAGATACCCTACGGCGTGCGCCAGCTGCCGAGCGAGGCCAACGCGCTGGGCGAGCTGAAGATACTGTTCCCCAACAAGCATGCAATCTACATGCACGATACGCCGCAGAAGTCGTTTTTCCAGCGCGACATGCGTGCGCTCAGCCATGGCTGCGTTCGCTTGCAGGATCCGCGCGGCATGGCCGCTGCCGTGCTCGGCACCTCGGTCGACTATATCGAGGACAAACTGAAACACGGACATTCGACCGAGGACGTGACACGCAAGATCCCGGTCTATGTCGCCTATTTCACCGCATGGCCGGACCTGTCCGGTACCGTCGAATACTTCAACGACGTCTACGGCCGCGATACAAGGCTGCAGCAGGCACTCGACAGCACGGAAGCGGTGCGTTCGCCGGCAAGCTGACGAATGCGGTTCTAGCGCTGAAACAGCGGACGCCGGAAACCGGCGTCGCGTCCGGCGATCAGCCAATAGACCAGGCCGGCGACAACGCCTGCGGCGGCAATGATGCCGATATCGGCCCAGCGCTCCGGGTTCGTGTCATCCGGTACACTGGGCCAGATCAAGGCGAAGCCGCCAACCGCGGCCGCCGCGCCGAAGACCATGTGCAGCCAAAAACTGCGCAGCGAGAAAAACTCGGCAATCAGTGCGAAGATCAGCGTCTGCAGGCCGGTCAGCACGATCGTCAGAAAATAGATGAACATGCCTAGCGGCGGCAACAGCAGCACCGCAACGGGGGTGACACCCATGACGTCGAAATAATTCGGCGCATTTGGCAGCGAACTCAGCCCGCCATAGATCGCCGCCACCGCGATCAGCCCAACCAGTACCGCTATGAAATAACCCGCGAGCATCATCAGAAAGCGTTTCAATACGTGCTTTACCGTCGCCATGCCGTACGCATACGACGAAGGCCGCATGATTGGCACGCGTGCGTGGGCGCGGCGGGCTCTATGATGGCGATGCGTGAAGGTCAGGCGGCCTGCTGATCGGCGGCCTTGTCGGCTTCGCGCAGGCG